>NZ_CALRZC010000045.1:0-43848 GCF_943372545.1 Variovorax sp. YR752
CGGGCCGCGTCAGCACATCGTTCGAGCCGCCCGGGCCGGGAACAAATTCCCAGGCGTACAGATCACCGCCGCCGGCGATGTCGATGACCGCGCCTTTGGCGAGGTCGACATTCGGCGACTTCATCGTGATCCGCTTCTCGGGCGGCGACGTCAACGAACCGCTCGAGGGATTGGCGCCATCGCTCGCCTTCGTCGGGTCGTTCCAGTGCTCGTTGTTCGACAGCGTCCCGTAGGGCACCGTCAGGCCCGCACCCGAGACCGACGTGATGCTGCCAGCGCCCAGCGTCAAACGATCACCGGCCACCAGTTCGATCTGCCCGAACGGGGCCCGCAGCACGCCGTTCTGTTCAATCACCGGCGCCTCCAACCGCAACGTCCCTCCTGCCGACAAAGGCAGCACGGAAGAATTTCCGGAACGCCCCACGGTGATGGATTCACCGGACAGGATTTTTGCGTTCACGGCGACGGACGGGTAAACCAGGCCGGCGGTGATGGCCAATGCACCGTCCACATCCAGTGTTGCCGTGACGGCATCCGCAGCCATGCCTGGATCCACCGCGGCGTTCTTCGCGCTGAAGCGGAGTTCCGACGCATTCAATGACGTTTTCGCAAAGCTGCGAATGCTCGCGGGCCCGAAGGTGGACCCAGGTCCATTGACGCCGCCCACGACATCAATCACGTCCGCGTTCAAGGCCAAGCGTCCCGTGCGATGGGCCGTGGCAGCCGGCGCAATGACGGAAGCAGTTTGTTTGAGCCCGATATAGGCCGCCGCCAGGCTTGCGTGTCCGGATTCCCCGACGGCATGGCGCAGCGTGCCGTCGACCGTGATGCTCCGGTTCGCGGAAAGCTGCACATCACCCAGTTCAATCGACCCCCCCTGGGAGGCCAGAGCGAGATTGGCAAAACCACCCTCGGCAAAAGATTTGGGACGCGCCACCAGCAATGAACTCGACGGGGTCAAGGCACGCAGGTCGATGGAGAGTTCGTTCTTGAACAAATCCACGACTTCGTCGCTCATTCCAAGCGCAGCGTAGTCAATTCCGGGCCCACCCTGCCCTGCGCCGGAAGACGCCGTATTGGAAACGACCAACGAATTCCTGGAGGCCGAGCCCAGATGGTCAAGCACCGCCTGGGTGATGACCATGGGTGCTTTTTCGCCGGGGTTGTATCCCAGCAGAAGCGCGAAATCGACCCCGACGACGCTTTCCGGTGTACAGAAGGACGAATCGATCTGGCAAAAGGACTGCAGAAGCTTGTCGGCCAGGTTGGTGCTCGCACCGGCGGCCACTTGCTGGATCAACACGGAGCCGCCTTGCGCGCCCGTCCCCCCGGCCTTCCCGACCAACGTGGAAGCAACCAGCCCTTCGCCACGAATGTTGATTGCACCGCCGTCACTGGCCAGCCCCAGCTTTTTGTAGCTGATCCGTCCGAATGCACCACCTGCCTGCGCCTGTTCAATCTCCCCACTCGCGCCCGACACGTCGATCAGCGAACCCGCCGCCAGCTGCACATCCGCGGCACGAATATCGACGACACCACCCGACAACACCTTGCCTTGAAGGTGCCCGGTCTTGTCCAGGTCAATCGCAGGGAGGCCGCGTGCCAGCAACTGCGCCTCCGGCTCCAGCCTGACGGTCTTGCCGCTCAGGTCAATCCGTCCCGCAGGCGCTTCCAGGCGGCCCCGTATCGTCAGCGCACCTGCGCCACCTGCAGCCAATGTCAACTTGCCGCCGGTATCGGTCACGATGGATGCACCCGACCCGACATGGATGTCGCCGGCTTCCGTGCCCAGGGTCAGTCCGCCCGGTCTGCGCTTGAGACGCTCCTGCGGGCTCAGCACGGCAATCGGCGCTACCCCGGCAAGGCTCGTGCCGGTCGCCACGTCGTGGTAGGCAAAAGAAGAATTCAAATCGATACCGGCCGCCTGCTGCGTCACGGTCGCACCGTCAGGCACCACGATGTTGCCGTTGCTGCGGACCGCAACCGACACGGTGCCAAAACCGCGGTCGCCAAACAGGTTGGCGGGCAAGGCCACGACCGCGGGATCGTTGCGTGCACCGCCCACTTGCACGGATGAAGGCGTTTCAAGGAACAGGCTGCCGGCTGAACCCGCTGCATACGCACGCAGGTTCAATGACCCCAGATCCGTGTCCGGCGTGACGCCTGTCAAGCTGAGGGAGCCGGCGTTGCCCACACGCAATGCAGGCAAGCCCTTCTTGCCGATATCGATGCGGCCGCCACCGGAAACATCCAATACGGCATTCTTGTCGGCAAGGATTTTTCCGGCATTGAGGGTGATGGCACCGCCATCCATGGCCCAAGGCCCGGAGGACCTGCCGTCACGCCAGGCATTGATCCATTGGCCGGAAACATCCAGGCTGCCCTGCGCGCCCATCTCCAGTTGTCCGTAGAGCGAATCAAGGGATATGGAACCGCCTGCCGACCGGACCATGCCGTTGATACGGATGGTGCCGGTCGAGTTTTCACCACCGGTGACAACCAACGAGGTTGCGGGCGAGAACTCGAGTTTGGCGCCCGTGGCCAGCTCAACGTCGCCGTTGATGATGAAGAAATTGACCCGCCCCATGCCCGAACTGCCAAGCATGTCGTCGGACAGAAAAGTCAATTTCTTTGACCTCGGAGTGACGGGGTCCAGGGGAACGTAGAAGTCCGCGCCCAGAGCGGTACCGGCGCTGAATGCATTGCCCAGGCGTTGGGGATCATGGCTGACGATGAGGGTGCCTGGCGACCAGGCTTTGTCCTCCACCCTGCCGCCACCCAGCACCAACTGGCCCCCTTTGTTGCTGGCCGGTTTATTTTGTTGACGATCACCCGTGATGACACCGCCCCACATATCGCCTTCGAGCACCATGGCGTCACCGGCGAATATCTGGACCGCGCCAGCCTTGCGGCCTTCGGTGTACCCGGCCTCTTTGAAGTCGCCGCCTATCAACGCGCTGCGCCAGCTCGTGTTCACGCCCCAACGCGCATGCGTTTGCGCGAACCGGCCGGCAAGCCCCGTGTATTCCATGTCGGGCATGGCGCTGCTCATCGTGTAGATGCCGCCATTGGCGCCCGCGAGTTTTGTGGCGGTGTTCATGCCGTCCGAATAGCGCACCGAACCGCCGGAGATGTCGAGCAGCGAGCCGGCACGCGTGATGACGGCGCCGCCAGCACGCAACATGATGCTGCCGGCGTCGGCCGACAGCTCCCGCAGGTCGGTCTTGCCCACGCCGATCCAGCCGGTCACATCCGCCAGTGGGGTGCCTGCCCACTCGCCTGGCATGTAGACCATCTGGCCGTTGCCGTCCGTCCTCTGGACCCACTTCACGCCCGCCATCGGTCCGTTGCCGAACACGCCGTTTTCCCGGCGGTCGACAATCACTTTCTGGCCGCGCAACCAGGAGTTCAGCAGCAGCGGTGAATCGCGCAACTCGTTGATGCGCAACTCCGCCTCGACGAAGTTGCGCGACATCGGCACCAGCATGTCGCGCAGACCCGCCACGCTGAGGAAGGCATCGCTGTCGAGGTATATCCGGCTGTCGTCTCCCGCACTCTGCAGCACGCCCCTGAACAACGGGTTGGCCGCCGTTTCGATGTTGATCTTGCCTGCGGGTGCCAGCACGCCGGCTTTCGACTGGATGTCGATCAGCTTGCCGTACATGCCGATCCAGCCCGGCTGGTAGCGGGTGCCCAGCGCGGACGCTTCGATCTCGCTGGTGTCGGTGGCGTCCGGCATGATCTGCGTCACGCTGCCACTGCCCAGCGTCAGGGTGCCTGCCGACCAGTTGTAAAACCGGTCAATGTCGCTGCCATATTCGCGTGTCGCCAAACCCCAGGCACGCAACTGGATCGAACCATTGCGGTTGTTCAAAGCGGTGGTGGACAGCAACACGCCGTTCTGGCGAACGTCCTGTGCCTGCAGGGTGATGTTGCCCCGGTCGGCCTGCACGACGCCGTTGTTGACCACTTCGTAACCCACCGCCTTCGCGCGCGCGGCCATTTCCGGCATCACGACATCGCGCACGCCGATGGCGTAGGGATAGGGGACCTGCGACAAACCAAGCGCGGCATTCAAAAACGAACTATTCAATGCCCAGCCCGGTACTGCCGACACGGCAACGTCCAGCCCGCGCACCGGATTCGGGTCCTGCGCCGAGGGGGTTTTGAGGTAGACGTTTTCGCCGGCCGCCAGGATGACCTGGCCGTCCGGCGCAAAGAGGCGCCCGGCATTGCTCACCTTGGGCGCGAAGAGCATGATCTTGCCGCCGCTGCTCACGCTCAGCCCTGCGCCTGGCGCGACCGTGACGGCACCGGGCGGCAAGCCGGGGTCAAATCGATCGACCTCACCGAGGCGGTCCGGCACCACACCGTTGCCCGGAACATAGCCGCCGACCTGGCTGTAAACCCAAGGCTTGTGCGCGGTGAATTCCCCGAATTGCGGAACAGGGTACTCAGCGCTCTGGTGCTCCATCAGCTGCGCGTTGTTGATGCCCAGCTTGAATTGCTGGTCGGTCAGGCGCAGCGAGCTGGCGACCAGGCTGCGCGTGTTCACCTGGCTCGATCCATTGAAGACGATGCCGTTGCGGTTGATCAGGTACACCGACCCGTCAGCCTGAATCTGCCCGGCAATCTGGCTGGGCCTGCCGCTCGGATCGTTGATGCGGTTCAGCGCGATCCAGCTGTTGGTGCCGTCCTTCACGTTGCGACCCTTCGACTGGTCGAACTTCACCGTGGTGTTCTTGCCCACGTTGAAGCTCTCCCAGTTCAGGATCGCCTTCTCGTCGGTCTGCTCGATACCCACCACCGTGCGCCCGCCCGCGGCCGTCTGCACCGGCGCCTTGGCGTTGAGCCAGCCGGCCGTCAGGCTGTGGGTGTCGACCTTCAGGCCGCCGTCGGCCAGGCCGTCGGGCACGTCCGAGGCGCCAGCCAGCGCGGCATGGCGCGCCGCCTCCTGGGCGGCCTGCTGTGCGGCGATGCCGCGGGCGGCCAGGTTCAGGTTGTCGATGGAGCGCTGCAGCTGGGCGTTGTCACGCTGTTGCACGGCCAGCGGGTTGGTCAGCATCGATGCCGGCATGCCATTGGGCAGGCGGCCCGTCGCCGAGGCCGTGTTCTGCATCGCGCTCTTGTTGGCGAACCAGGCGCCGCTGAAGGCCTGCTGGGCCTGGGCATCCAGCACCAGCGCGCCGTTGGCCGCCAGCGTCATGGCAATGGCGCGCGCGATCGGTGCCATGCGAAAGCGCCGCGCCTGCCGCGGGTTGCGCGCCTTCGTTGCGTGGATCGGTGTGAGGGGCCCGCGTGTGCTCATGAGTCGTGTCCGCCGGAAAGTTGAGTCGATGCACTACGACGAACGGCCGCCCCACGACCCCGCAACTTATTTTTCAGGCCGCGCACCACGGCCACCCGATTCAGCTGAGAACGGTCAACCCGCCCGGCAACGAACGGGCGTCGAGATCGAAGGCATGCTGCAGCTGCGCCAGCGCCAGGTCGAGCGATGCGATGTAGAAGCTGCCGGTGACAAGCCGGCTGCGCGCGGCCGTGTTCATCAGCACCACGCGGCCGCGCCGGTAGCGGTTGATCTCGTCGAGCACGTCGGACAAGCGGGCCTGCGTGAACACCAGCTCGCCCTTGCGCCAGGCCGACAGATTCGCGGCGCCGACCAGCGCCACGCTGCTCACCGACGTGCCGTCGTACACCGTCTGCTGGCGCGCGCGCAGCTCACGCGCGCCCGCGGGGTGCTCCACGCGCACCGCGCCTTCGATGCAGGTCACGCACACCTTGGCGTCCAGGTAGCGGACCTCGAAACGCCCCGACTCGGCCAGGCTGCGGCCGGCGCCGGCCATGACGCCGAAGGGCCGTGCGCCGCTGCCGGACGACAGATCGAACGCGGCCTCGCCCTCGAGCAGGTCGACGCCGGTCGTCCGGCCGTCCACGGTGCGGCGCCGGATGCGGGTCTGGGTGTTCAGCGTGACCTGCACCCGCTCGGTGAGGCCCACTTCCAACTGCTCGCCGGTGGCGGTGCGGTAGTCGGCACCCCACCCCGCCGGCGCAGGCCACAAGCCCGCGGGCGGATGGAACACCGCCACGCCCGCGACGCCGGCCATGGCCGCCGTGCCCGCTGCCGCGCCGAGGAAGGCGCGGCGCGCGAGCACTGGCCTGGCCAGATGGCGCGCATGAAACGCCGCCGCATCGGCATTGGTGCGAAGCACGCCGGCAGAGGCCGGACCGAGCACGGCCCATTGCGCCCTGGCCTCCCTGAAGACCGACGCGTGCGCCGGACTGCGCGCCAGCCAGTGCTTGAAACGCTGGGCGTCCTGCGGCTTGACGGCACCCGAATGAAACAGGCGCAGCCACTCCCAGGCCTCGTGCCGCGTCGTGTCGGCAGCGAGGGCGGGATCGTCGGCGGGTGCCGTCAGGGGGTCGTGCATCACGGCCGCGGCCCTTCTTCGGGGCCTCGGCCCGCTGCGAGGACCTGGGTGATTCGATGCTTCACTGCGTACGACGAACGGGCCGCGCCGATCCCGCAACTAATTTTTGTCATGGGCCATCCGGGCACTCAGGTAGTCGTGCGCATGCTTGAGTTCGTACTCGACGGTGCGCAGGGAAATGTCCAGGCGCTTCGCCACCTCGGGCTGCGTCAGTCCGTCCATGTGCACGAGCACGACGACCTCGCGCCGCCGCGCCGGCATGCGGTCCAGCAGCTTGACCACGGCGTCCAGCTGCGAACGCGCCTCGGCGATCCGCGCCGGACCGGGCGCCGTGTCGGCCAGTTCCATCAGCGCGTCGATCTCGTCGAACGGCAGGTTGCGGCTCTGGCGACGCTGGATGTCGAGCGCGATGTTGAACGCCATGCGCACGAGATAGCCGCCCGGCCGCTGGATCGGCTCCTGTTCGCTCCCACCTTGCTCGTTCACGCGCAGCCAGGTGTCGTGCAGCGCGTCCTCGGCCAGGTCTGCATTGCGCAACGCGCGGCCCAGTTGGCGCTTGAGCGCGTCGTAGTGCCTGGACAGGTAGTCCATCAGCACGGGGCGGACGTCTTCGGCCATGGACGGGTCAGGACGGCGCGCGGCAGCGCGTTCCGCCGCGCGCATCGGTGGGCAGGATGAGCAGCGTCAAAGGCTGCGGCAGGTCCGGCGGCGGCGCATGCGCGAGGCGCACACCGCGCAGAACCTCCAGCATCTCGGCGTCGCGGGCCGCGTTGCCGGTCAGGCCGAGCAGGCGCGGCCGGCGCAGCTGGCCCGCCTCGTCCACCTCGAAGCGCAGCAAGGACCGGTACGTTCCCGGCCGCGTGCGCGCGTTGCCGCACAACGCGTCCCAGACGCGCGCCTGCAGCAGGCTGGGGTAGCCCGCGAGGCTTCCAAGGCTGGCCGCGCGCGGAACCTCGGCCCGGGCCTGCGCCGGCTTCAACGCGAGCGTGACGGCCGACCCCGTGCGGACTTTCTCGGCCACCAGGCCCGTGCCTTCCAGCAACAGTTCGAGCGCAACGTCGGGGGCGTAAAGCCCGCGCACCGCCGAGGACGTCAGCTCGGCCAGGATCTCGCTGCGAAAGAGTGCAGGCTGCCGCGTGACGGCGGCATAGCGCTTGAGCGCATCGGCCAAGGGAAGCGAGGGAATGTCGAACGCCAGTGCGGCGTCACCCGTGCCGGGCACGGCATCGGCCGGGGCCTCGCCCTCACGCAGCGGCGATGCAGGTCCGTCGCTCGCCCAGGCCGTGCCGGCCAGCCAGGACAGCGCGAGCGCGCAGAGTGCGACGCTGCGGCCTGTGGCGCCCGCGAACCCAGGGTGCACCTCGCTCACCCCCGAGGCGCAACGATGCCGCGCGCATCGTCACGCCTGCGGTGAGGATGCGAAAGCCATGGCAGGGAGAAAAGTCGAGTCGGCAAGGAATGCACGCCAGTCGGGAAACTTGCATGCTGTCACCGGCGTGTGACGGTCTCGTTGCAACGTCAGACTTTCGTACGCCTCGGCGCGTGGCGCGCATCCCGTGTGCCGCGGGAAGCCCGAGGCCTCCCCTCCAGCGGCTGACTGACGCTCAGCCCGCCAGCCGCCCCGCCACCAGCTGCAGCACGCGGTCGCAGCGCTTGGCCAGGTCCTGGTCGTGCGTGACCATCACGAAGGCCGTGCCGTGCCGGTGCGCAAGGTCGAGCATCAGCGCGAACACGGCGTCGGCGGTGCTGCGGTCGAGGTTGCCGGTGGGCTCGTCGGCCAGCACGCAGGCCGGCTTCGTGACCAGCGCGCGCGCAATCGCCACGCGCTGGCGCTCGCCGCCCGACAGCTCGGCCGGCCGGTGGTGCAAACGCTCGCCCAGGCCCACGCTGGCGAGGATCTTTGCGGCGGCCTGCGACGCTTCGCCGGCCTCGACGCGGCGGATCTTCAGCGGCATCGCGACGTTGTCGAGTGCGCTGAACTCGGGCAGCAGGTGATGGAACTGGTAGACGAAGCCCAGGTGATGGTTGCGCAACCGGCCCTGCTCGGCGGCGTCGGCATGCGCGATGTCCTTGCCAAGCAGTTCGACCTTGCCCGCGGTCGGCGCGTCGAGTCCGCCCATCAGGTGCAGCAGCGTGCTCTTGCCGGAGCCCGAGGCACCGACGATGGCCAGCGTTTCGCCGGCATGCACGTCGAGGTCGACACCGTGCAGCACGGTGAGGTCGATGCGGCCTTCGTGGAAGCGCTTGGTGAGGCCGCGGGCCTTGAGAACGACATCACTCATAGCGCAGGGCCTCGGCGGGGTTCACACGGCTGGCGCGCCAGCTCGGATACAGCGTGGCCAGGAAGGCCAGGATGAGGGAAATGATCGCGATCGGCATGATGTCGCTTTGCTGCGGATCGCTCGGCATCTTGCTGATCAGGTAGATGTCCTTGGGCAGGAAGCTGGCGTGGAAGAGCTGCTCCAGGAAGGGCACGATCACGTCGATGTTGTACGCAATGCCCAGGCCCAGCAGCAGGCCGCCCACGGTGCCGATCACGCCCACCATGGCGCCCTGCACCACGAAGATGGCCATGATGCTGCGCGGCGAACTGCCCAGCGTGCGCAGGATGGCGATGTCGGCGCGCTTGTCGGTCACGGTCATCACCAGCGTCGAGACGAGGTTGAAGGCCGCCACGGCGACGATCAGCGTGAGGATGATGAACATCATGCGTTTCTCGACCTGCACGGCCGCGAACCACGTCTTGTTCTGGCGCGTCCAGTCGCGGATCAGGAACTGGCCCGGCAGCGTGACGGCGAGCTGGTCGGCCACCTCGCGCGCTTCGTGCAGGTCATGCAGCTTGAGGCGAATGCCGGTCGGGCCTTCGAGGCGGAACACCTTGGCCGCATCTTTCTCGTGCACCATGGCCAGCGCCGAGTCGTACTCGTAGTGGCCCGAGTCGAACACGCCGACCACGGTGAACTGCTTCAGGCGCGGCACCACGCCGGCCGGCGTGACCTGGCCGCCCGGCGCCACCAGCGTGACCTGGTCGCCGGGCTGCACGAACATCGAACGCGCCAGCTCGACGCCCAGCACGATGCCGAACTCGCCGGGCACCAGCTTGTCGAAGGTGCCGCCCTTGGCGATGCTGCCGGTGTCGGTGACCTCGGGCTCGAGCGCGGGGTCGATGCCGCGCACGATCGCGCCCTTCATGTCTTCGCCGCGCGCGATCAGCGCCTGCGTGTTGATGAACGGCGCCGCGCCGATCACCTCGGGGTTCTTGCGGGCGTCGGCCATGATGGCGTCGATGTCCTGCAGGGCCTGGCCGTCGCGCGAGAAGATCTCGATGTGCGACACCACGCTGAGCATGCGGTCGCGCACTTCCTTCTGGAAGCCGTTCATCACGCTGAGCACGATGATCAGCGCCGCCACGCCCAGGGCGATGCCGAGCATCGACACGCCGGAGATGAAAGAAATGAAGCCGTTGCGTCGCGTGGCACGGCCTGCGCGCGTGTAGCGCCAGCCGAGCTGCAGTTCATAAGGGAATCGCATCAGAAGCCCCGCCCCGTGGCCTCAAGGGGCATGGGCGCACCCGCGGGGGGCGGCGAATACACGGGGTGAGGGGCGAGGGGGTAGGTCATACGGTGGAATTGTGGCATCCCGGACAATAGGGAAATGGCCGAACCTCTCCCACGTCATCTGTTGATTCCCTTTGCCGGCCGCGGTTCCCCGGCTTGCCGCGCGGCGCTCGCGACCCTGCGGCTGCCGAACCTCGAAACCCTGCTGCTGCGCCTGACGCTCGCCGACACCGACACGCAGGACGACAGCGCCCGCTCCCCGCCGCACGAACGCGCACTGGCCCGCGCGCTCGGCCTGCCTGCCGCCGACGACGGCTGCATTCCCTGGGCCGCGCTCGAAGCCCGCAAGACCGGCCTGGCCGCGCCCGGTGACCACGAGGCCTGGGGCCTGGTGACGCTGTGCAACTGGCAGGTCGGCATCGACGACGTGGCGCTGGGCGATCCGTCGGCCATCGAGATCGACGCCGCCGAATCGATGGCCCTGCTGGCCGTTGCGCAGCCGTTCTTCGAAGAAGACGGCATCGCGCTGTACCCCTCCGACACGCCGGGCCGCTGGCTCGCCTGCGCGCCCATCTTCGACGGGCTGGCCACGGCCTCCATCGACCGCGCGGTGGGGTACCCCATTTCGCAGTGGTCGCCGCTGGGCGACGCGTCGCGGCCGCTGCGCCGCCTGCAGAACGAGATGCAGATGCTGCTGTACACGCAGCGCGTGAACGACGAGCGCACCGCGCGCGGCGTGCCGCCGATCAATTCGTTCTGGCTCAGCGGCACCGGCGTCCTGAAGGACGGCGACCTGCCCTCGCCGCCCCTTGCGCGCACGCCGGTCGTCGAGCTCGCACTGCGCGACGCCGCACTGCACGACGACGGCCTGGCCTGGGCCACCGCCTGGCAGGCACTCGACGCTAGCGCCATCGCCGGCCTGCTCGCCGACCTCATGCGCGGCGTCGACGTCGCGCTCACGCTGTGCGGCGACCGCGGCGCGCAGCTTTACACCGTGCAGCCGCGCGGCCTCGCCCGCTGGGCCAAGGGCCTGTTCGACCGCAACCGCGCCAACCAGGTGCTGGAGTCCCTATGAAGATCATTGCCCGGGACATCCCCCCGCGCACCGTCTGGGCGCTGGAACAAGCCGGCGTGCACCCGCTGCTGGCGCGCCTCTTTGCAGCACGCGGTGTGCGCGGCAAAGACGAGCTCGACGACGGGCTCGCGCGCCTGCTGCTGCCCGACACGCTGCGCGGCACGCGCGAAGCCGCCGTGCTGCTGGCCGACGCCATCGCGCAGGACAAACGCCTGTGCATCGTGGCCGACTACGACTGCGACGGCGCCACTGCCTGCGCGGTCGGCGTGCGCGGCCTGCGCCTGCTGGGCGCCAAGCACGTGAGCTACCTCGTGCCCGACCGCGTGGTCGACGGCTACGGCCTGACGCCGCCGATTGCCGAGCGCGTGGCCAATGCCGGCGCCGACATGCTGATCACCGTCGACAACGGCATCGCCAGCGTCGAGGGCGTGGCCGCCGCCAAGGCGCGCGGCCTGCAGGTGCTGGTAACCGACCACCACCTGCCCGGCCCCGAGCTGCCCTTGGCCGATGTGATGGTCAACCCGAACCAGCCCGGCTGCGATTTCGAAAGCAAGAGCATCGCCGGCGTCGGCGTGATGTTCTACGTGCTGCTCGCGCTGCGCTCCGAACTGCGCACGCGCGGCGTATTCGACACCGCCACGCAACCGAAGCTCGATGCGCTGCTGCCGCTGGTCGCACTCGGCACCGTGGCCGACGTGGTGAAGCTCGACGCCAACAACCGTCGCCTCGTGGCGCAGGGCCTGCGCCGCATCCGCGCGGGCGCGATGCCGGCCGGCGTGGCGGCGCTGTTCAAGGCCGCGGGCCGCACCGCCTCGGCCGCGACGACCTTCGACTTCGGCTTTGCACTCGGCCCGCGCATCAACGCGGCCGGCCGTCTGGCCGACATGACGCTGGGCATCGAATGCCTGCTGACCGACGACGCCGGCCGCGCCGACGAACTCGCACGCATGCTCGACGGCATCAACCGCGAGCGGCGCGACATCGAAGGCGGCATGCGCGACCAGGCGCTGCTGCTGGCCGAGTCGCTGTTCGCGGCCGACGGCGAAGGCGTCGACGCACCACCGCCGGCCATCAGCGTGTTCGGCGCCGACTTCCACGAAGGCGTGGTGGGCATCGTGGCCTCGCGCATCAAGGACCGCTTCCATCGCCCGACCTTCGTGTTCGCGGCCAGCGCAGCACCGGGCAAGGAGCAGGAGCTGAAGGGCTCGGGTCGATCGATTCCGGGCTTTCACCTGCGCGACGCGCTCGACCTCGTGGCCAAGCGCCACCCCGGCGTGCTGCTGCGCTTCGGCGGCCACGCGATGGCCGCGGGCTGCACCGTGGCGCGCGAGCACTTTCCGGTCTTCGAGCGCGCGCTGGCCCAGGTCGCCGGCGAATGGCTGGCCGAAGCCGCGCTCACACGCCAGATCGAAACCGACGGGCCGATCGCCCGCGAGTACATGCGCATCGATCTGGTCGACACGCTGCACCGTGAGGTCTGGGGCCAAGGCTTCGCGCCGCCCACCTTCAGCGAAGAGGTCGAGGTGGTGTCGCAGCGGCTCGTCGGCGAGAAGCACTTGGCGCTCAAGCTCAAGCACCAGGGCCAGCCGATCGACGCGATCTGGTTCAGCCACACCGAGCCGCTGCCGCCGCGCGTGAAGCTGGCCTTCCGGCTCGATGCGGATGAGTGGCAGGGCGTGCGCCGGCTGCGCTTTCTGGTCGAGGGGGCGGAGGTCTGACGCGGCCGGGGTGACGGCGGGCGCGCAAGCGTCCTAGACTGGAGGCCCATTCATTCATTCGATCGGGGCACTCTCGAATGCAGCAAGAAGCCATCTCGGCCCACGACATCTTTCCGCACATCCGCGTCGTGATGGGCATGGTCATCGGTCTGGGCGTCACCCGGCTGCTGTCGGGCGTGGCGCGCATCGTGCAGCACCCCACGCAGTACCGGCTCTATGCCGTGCACCTGGCCTGGGTCGCCTCGGTGCTGCTGGCGCTGGTGCATTTCTGGTGGTGGGAGTTCGGCCTGTACCAGATCGAGATCTGGACCTTCGGCACCTACGCCTTCATCGTCAGTTACGCGATTCTTCTGTTCCTGCTGTGCGCGCTGCTCTTTCCCGACAGCATGCAGGACTACGCGAGCTACCGCGACTACTTCTACGCCCGCCGCGCGTGGTTCTTCGGCTTGCTGGCCGCCACCTACCTGCTCGACGTGGTCGACACGCTGATCAAGGGCGAGGCGCACTTCGCCCGCTTTGCGATGGAGTACCTCATCCGCACGCCCATCCTCGTGGGCCTGTGCATCGCGGCGGCCCGCTCCGCCAACCCGCGCTTTCACACGGCCTTCGTCGCGGGCACGCTGGCGTACCAGCTGTCGTGGATCTTCCGGCTCTTCGACACCTTGGATTGAGCCGCTGCGGCCCACAGGACCTGCGTCCCTGAGGGCAGGCTAGTATCCACGTCCTTCAACCGATACGGACCCCACCTACCGCCGTGAGCACTCTGCCCCCTTGCCCCCAATGCCATTCGGAATTCACCTACGAAGACGGCCTGAACCTTGTCTGCCCCGAATGCGGTCACGAATGGTCCGCCTCGGGCGATGCCGCCGAAAGCGCGGCCGATGAGGGCCGGGTCATCAAGGATTCGGTCGGCAACGTGCTGAACGACGGCGACACCGTCACCGTCATCAAGGACCTCAAGGTCAAGGGCTCGTCGCTGGTCGTGAAGGTCGGCACCAAGGCGAAGAACATCCGCCTGATCGATGGCGATCACGACATCGATTGCAAGATCGACGGCATTGGCGCGATGAAGCTGAAGTCGGAATTCGTGCGCAAGGCCTGAGACCGGCTTGACGCATGCGGGCGAAACCCACTCTCTGGGCCTTTCCCTTGCACGCCGCCATCGCATCGACGCTCGCGGCCCCGGGATGGGTGCCCGGCGCCGCGCATCTCAGGACGTCGCCTTCGAACCGAGCGATGAAGCGCTGGCTACCATTTCACGCGCACGCCGAGCGCCCCGTTGATCGAGCTTTTCACCTTTGCGTTGCCGCCCGATGACCAGAGCTTGCCGACTTCGCCGTACAGGCTCGTCGTCTGGCTCAACGCCATCGTGAAGCCGCCCGCCAGTTCGGTGCTCGTGCCGCCGGTGGGCGCCGCGATGTCGGTCGTGGTGGCACCGTTGACGAAGCGTGCAATGTCGGTGCCGCTGGACGTCTTGTAGACGTTGAAGCGCCCGTACGGCTGCAGGGTGCCCATGCCGGTGTCGATCTCGCCCTTGACCCGCACGCCCGCGCGCGCGATCCAGCCGCTGTCGGCGCGCGGCTGCACGACGGCGCCGACGATGACGCTGTTGCCCAGGTCGATGTGCTGATGGATCAACTGCAACTGGGGTTCGATGCGCCAGCCGCTGCCGCCCAGCGCAAACGCCTGGCCCACTTCGATGGAGCCCAGCAAGCTGTGGCCCTTGCCGCCGATGCCGGCACCGAGCATCGGCTCGGCGGTGTAGCGGTGACGCCCCGATTGCACGACGACATCGGCGTAGAAGCCGCTGGCGCCGACATACGTGCCGTAGACGCCGGCGTACTGGCTGCGCAGGTCGTTGCGGCCGGTTCGCAGGTTGTGCACGCCACTTGCAAAACCGGTCGTCGTGGCATCGCCGTCGAGCTGACCGACGTAGAGACCCGCGCGCCAGTGGGGCGTGGCCAGCAGGTCGGTACCGGCCTGGAAGCCCGTCAGGCGCCCCTTGCTGGTGGGAGAGACCGTGCCGCCCTGCTGGACGTCGATGTCGGTGGAGAGCACACGGGCCCAGGCGCGGCGCGGCGTGCTGCCGGCGTCCGGGACCGCGCCCTTCGCATCGTCGTCGCCCAGGCGCTTGTGCATGTCGCCCAGCATGGCGAGGTTGCCCTGGCGAAGCTGGCTTGGCAGTGCCGCATAGAGCGAGGCTTCAGCGCGGTACGTGGGGACGGGAACGACGACGGGGGCCGGGGGCGCACCCGGCGCGGGCGGCACGGGCGGCGTGACCGCCGTCGTGGTGGAGCGCAGGTACCAGTTTTCTCCGGCGCCGGCGGCGTCCCCTGCATTCAGGCGGTACTCGTAGGCACCCGCATCCACATGGCCGCCGGCCAGCGCGAAGGCATCCCTGGTGGTCTGCGCGGTGGTGGTGGCGCCGTTTCGCGCGCCGATCACCTCGATGCCGTCGCCCGTGGTGAGCGCGCCCAAGCCGCCCAGGTTGGCGACCTGCACGCTGGTCTTGCCGCTCGCGGCGCCGCCGTTGATCACCAACCGGTCCGACAGCCCCGTGCCGTTGAGCGCAGCCGCCAGCTTGAGCACTGCGTTGTTGCCGACGTAGTTGCCGTTCACCGTGAGCGTGGTGCCTGCAGCCGCGCCGACGAGCGACACGGTGCCGCTGTTGGCGAGCGATGCCACGGTCTGATCGAAACCGGCGAGGTCGAGCGTGGCGCCAGTGGCCACGCTGTGTGCAGAGGACGCACTGAAGGTGTTCAGCGCACCAGCCTTCAACGTGCCCTGTGCCACGTTCGTCGCACCGGTGTAGGTGTTGGCGCCCGACAGCGTCAGCGTGCCCGTGCCCTGCTTGGTGATGAACCCGCCGCCGCTGATCGCGCCGGCCAGCGTGGCACTGAACGCACCGGTGTCGATGACCGGATCGTTCTGCCCCGTGAGCCGGATGGCATTGGCGAGGCTCACCCCCTCGGCGCTGAAGCCCAGCGTGGTGTCGTCGTCCATCGTCAGCGCGCCCGTGCCCAGCGCTCGGCTGTGGCCGACGTTCAACCGGCCCTGGCGCAGCGCGGTGCCGCCCGTGTAGGTGTTCGCGCCCGACAGCGTGAGTGTGCCGCTGCCGACCTTCACGACCGAACCGCCCGTGCCCGCTCCCGGCTGGGCGAACTGGCTGCCCTTGTCGCTGACCACGCCGGACAGCGTGTCGTTGGTGTTCAGGGCACCGAGCGTGAGCTTCGATGCGCCCAGCACCAGCGCACCCGCGCCGGAGAGCGACCCGATTTCGACACCGGAGGCAGAGGTCGAGCCCGACACGTCGACCGTGCCGCCTGCCGCGTTGGCGATGCGGGCGTGTGCCCCCGTGGCGGTGCCCTCGAAGTGCACCGTGCCGCCGCTGTGGTTGGCAATCTGCGCCGTGCCGGCCGACGACGCGCCGAGAAAGCTCAGCAGGCTCTTGCCGCCATTGACGATCGTGGCGTTGCCCGCGGTGGCATCCTGCAGGAAGTACACCGCGCCGCCCTGGTTCGTGATGCTCGACGTGGCGGCGGTGCTGGCGTCGCCGAACTGCAGCGCATTGGCATCGGGCGTTTGCCAGCCCGCGCCGTTGACGAAGAGCGTCGAGGACATCGCGCTCGCGTCCTGCGCGAACGACATCCGGTTGCCGACGTCGGCCATGCCGGAGCGCCCGACCGTGTAGCTGTTGCTGCCCGCGTTGGCGCCGGCCGTGAAGACAAGACGCGTGCCGCTGCCCTGCTGCTGCACCGCGCCCGCGCCGAGCGTGCCCGCCCCCGCGACGCTGACCGAGGCGCCGCCCATGAGCGTGGTGCCGCCTTCGTAGGTGTTGGGCGCGGCGATCGCCAAGGTGCCGCCGGCGCCTGTCACGCTCAGGGCTCCCGTGCCGCCGATGCCGCTGACGAAGCCGAGCAGGTTCGCGCCCAGGTCCAGCGTGCCGCCGCCTGCGCCGAGCGTGACCGCTCGCGCGGAGATGATCGGCGCCGAGCCCGATGCGATGCGCAAGGTGCCCGCGTCGAGCGTCAGCCCCGCGCCGGCCGCGCCGAGGTTGCGATCGTCCGAAATCTGCAGTGCACCGCCGCGCACCGCTGTGCCGCCGCTGTAGGTGTTCAGGCCCGTGAGCGCGAGCGTGCCGTTGCCGGTCTTCACCACGCCGTCCGTGCCCGCGATGACGTTGCCGATGGTCGCGTTCCAGCTGCTGCCCGCGGCGCTGCCGTCGCCCACGCGCAGCTCGACCGGTCCGGGCGAGGCCTTGTCCGCAACCAGCGTGAGCGTGCCGCCGGACAGCCGATAGCCGTCGCTCGCGAACTGGATGCCCGTGGCTGCCACCGCGCCGTCGGTGTTGTCCACCACGACGTGGCCCGCCGCGCCGCCGAAGATCGCGAACCCCGGCTGTGGCTGCATGGCCGCGGTGACCGCCCCTTTCACATCGGTCCAGTTCGGTTGTGTCGCGCTCCAGGTGCCGTCGCCCCCGCCCATCTGGGTCGCGCTGGCCAGGCCGTTGCCATTCCAGAAGTTCAGGACCTGGGCGGGATCGATGCTGACCAGGTTGACCTTCTTGTCCCCCGTGAGGTACTGGACAGAAAAGTTGTTGGGGGCCGCGCCGCCCAGTGCAATGCCGCCGTTCGTCCGCGTGAGCGTGTTGCCGTAGCTGAACAGGTTGTAGATCCCCGGCCCCATGGTGCCCGTGTCGGTGATGTTCAACGTGGCGCCATTGAGATACAGGTCGACGCCCACCTTCACGCTGTCGCCCACCCCGGGCACCGCGTAGCTGCTGCCCGGAGCGCCGAACTCGAAGTCGAGCACGCTGCCCTGGGCCAGGCTCAGGTCCCCGGCGATGGTCAGCGTGCCGATCGAATTGCCCGGCGCCAGGTGTGCGCCCGACGCGACCGTCACATTGCGCTCTATCGTGCCGGAGCCGCCCAGCGTGCCGCTGCTGTTGACCTGCACGCTCTCCGCCACCGAGCCGTTGACGGTCAGCCTGCCGCCGTTGACGGTGGTGTCGCCGCTGTAGGTGTGGACGCCGTTGAGTGTCAGGTTGGCCGCGCCGTTCTTGATCAACCCGCCTGCGCCGGTGACCGGCCCGGAGAACGTCAGGTCCCGGGTGCCGCCGACGGTCAGGTCGGCCTTCAGGTCGAATCTGTTGTCCAGGGCCACCGCGGTATTGCTGTCGAGCGTCGCCGCCCCGGCGACCGTCAGTGGGTCCACACCCAGCGCCGTGTCGTGGCCGACGGTCAGGGTGCCGGCATTCAGGATCGTGCCACCGAGGAAGTCATTGGCGCCGTTGAGGACGAGGTTGGAAGCGCCGACCTTGACCAGGCCACCGGTGCCACCGATCACGCCATCGAGGGTCAGCGCGCGGTTGCCACCGAGGGTGAGGTTCGCGTGGTCGAGGTCGACCGCGTTGTTCAAGCGCAGCGCCGAATGGTTGGAGAGAACGCTGTCGCCGGTCACGGTCAGCGCGCTCGCACCCAGGGCCGCGGCATTGCCGACGGTCAGGGTGCCGGCGCCGAGGGTCGTGCCGCCGCTGTAGCTGTTGACGCCGTCGAGCGTCAGGTTGGCCGCGCCGTTCTTGATCAACCCGCCGTTGCCGCTGATCCGCCCGGAGAGCGTCAGACCCTGCGTGCCACCGACGCTCAGGTCGGCATTCAGGACCATGTGGTTGCCCAGGAGCACCGCGGTATGGCTGTCGAGCGTCGCCGCTCCGGCGACCGTCAGGCCGCCCAGACCCAGCGCCCCGCTGTTGCCGACGGTCAGGGTGCCGGCGTTCAGGGTCGTGCCACCGAGGAAGTCGTTGTCGCCGTTGAGGACAAGGTTGGAAGCGCCGCTCTTGGTCAGCCCGCCGGCCCCGGTGACGGTGCCATTGAGCGTGAGGGCGTGGCTGCCGCCCAAGGTCAGGTTGCCAGCGAGGTTGACATCGTTGCCCAGGGTGACCGCGACGCTGGCGTCGAGGGTGGTGCCTGCGCCCGTGATCAATGCGCCGGTGCCCAGGGCGGTATCGGAGCCGACGATCAGCGTGCCGCCGTTCAGCACGGTGCCGCCCTCGTAGCTGTTGACGCCGTTGAGGCTCAGGCTGGCAGCGCCGTTCTTGACGAGACCGCCCCCCCCGGCAATGTTGCCGTCGAGGCGCAGCGCCTGGCTGCCGCCGACGTTCAAGTTGCCGCGGAGGTCGACATCGTTGTCCAGGGTGACTGCGGCGCTGGCGTCGAGGGTGGTGCCTCCGGCCGCGTTCAATGCGCCGGTACCCAGGGCAGCGGCATTGCCGACGATCAGGGTGCCGGCGCTGAGGGTGGTGCCGCCGCTGTAGGTGTTGGCGCCAAAGAGCCTGAGCATTCCCGCGCCGGTCTTTGTGAGCGCGCCGTCGCCGGACAGCACGCCCGACAGCGTCGCGCCAAAGCCGTTGGTGTCCAGCGTGGACGTCGTGCCAGTCAAGGTGGCGGGCATGCCTGTCGTCAAGTCGCCGTTCGTCACCCGCAACATGCCGCCCGCCCAGTTGAAGGTGCCGGTGGCGCCGGCCACTGCAGGCCGCAGCCCTTGACCCGCGCCGACCTCCAGCGTGCCGCCTGCGTTCAGGTTGAGCGTGCCCGAGCCGCCAGGGGTATTGCCGATCTCGATTTCCGAGCGTCCGTGAAGGCTGACGACGCCTCCCCTGGAGATGGTCATCTCGCCATTCCCGGCACCCACGGCACCCAGCGTGATGTTCGCGCTGCGTAGCGATGATCCAGCGCCATCGACCCAAAGCTTTCCAGAACCATACAGACCCAACGCGACCCTCGAGCCGACGACCAGCCTCCCGCCGTTCAAGACTTCCAGTGCGCCGTCGGCCCCGTCCCCGACTTGTAAGAAATAAGCCTGAGCCTCAGGTCCGACGCCCGAAATCCGGGCCGCTGGTCCGCTGATCCGCGCGGTATCCGCTGAAGTCGGCACAACGCCTTCGAGCCAATTGACCGGATCGAACCAATCACCGGCTGCAGGCGCCGCCCAACCATAAACGGCGGCCCCTGCGCCCATGGGCGCCGATCCCAGTGTCATCAACGCTGCAACGGCCATCGCGCGCGGCAGACCCGATGCACCTGCAGTTGCCGACCTGGCGGTCTCGGACACGGCTTGGCACACGCCGGTGCGACGATTGAAAACAAGGCGATGGGTGCGGTTCATGAACTGGCTCCTCCGTAGGGCGGTGTGGGGCCCGCGCGGCGGGCTTTCAGGAAAGTCGGGTTCTCGTGGGCGCGCGCAGTGGCAGCCACCGATGTCATGGGTGAAGTGCGACCGTCAGGGCTCGACATACGCGGCGCCCTGGAAGCTGTAGCCTTCCCCGCGCACCGCGACGATGGGCAGTTTTTGCGCACAGGTCTGCTCGGCCTTGCGGCGCAACCGCGAGACCGTGACGTCGAGGTTGCGCTCGTACGCCTCCAGGCCAGGGCGCCCCATCGCGGCCAGCAAGGTGGCACGGTCGACGACCTCGCCGGCGCGTGCGACCAGCGTGTGGACCAGCCTCGCTTCGGAGTTGGACAGCTGCATGCGCTGGCCGTCGGGCGCCAGCAGAACCCAGCCTGTGCGCTGGTAGCGCCATGCATCTGATGGCGCGGCGTCCCCGCCTGAATCTTCAAGAGAGGTCCGCGCGCCCTGGACCTCCTGGCTGCGCTGCAGCAGGTTGTGCAGGACCATTTCCAGCTCCCGCAGGTTCACCGGCTTGACGAGGTAGTAGTCGGCGCCCAGGCCCAACCCTCTGAGGCGATCGTTCGCGACGCCCCGGGCGGTCAACATCACGATGCGCATGGCACTGCGCGCCCGAAGCCGGGCCAGCACGGCAAAGCCGTCGTCGCCGGGCAGGTTGACATCGCAGACCACCGCATCGAAATGCTGGCGAGCCAGCTCTGCGTCCACGTCCTCGGCGCTTGGCACGCCACGGGCTGACAAGCCGACGCCGTTGAGGTATCGCAACAACGTGTCGCGCAAGTCGTCGTCGTCCTCGATCACGAGCACGGCGTTCATTGCGACGCGACCTCTTCAGCGAGGCGCCCGTCGGCGACATCGCCTGCGGTCGGACACGGCAGCGTCAGCGTCACCACGGCACCGCCCTCGGCGCGGTTCGCCGCCGCCACGCTGCCGCCATGAAGCAAGGCGATGCGCTGCACCATGTGCAGGCCCAGACCGATGCCCGGTATGCGCCGCGCGCCTTCTGCGCGATAGAAGCGATCGAACACATGCGGCAGGTCTGGCGGCCTGAAGCCGGGGCCCTGATCGAGCACCTGGATCGCGACACATGCACCGACGCCTCGCACCCCACCCTCCAGGACGCAGGCCCGGACCTCCACCTGCGATGTCGCGGGTGCGTACTTGAGCGCATTCGTCAGAAGGTTGTCCAGCGCGATGTGCAGCAGCGTCTCGTCCGCCAGCACCGTCGGGTGCGATGCCTCGAGGCTCAGGCGGATGCGCCCGTGGGCGCTGCCTTCGTTGTGCTCATCGGTCTTTTCGCGAAGCAGCTCGGCCAGGTCGATGTCGCGGCGGCTCATGGACTCGCTGGACGCCTCCAGCCACTGGTCTGCGAGCAAGGTGTCCATCAGGTCGCGCATGCGGGACACCGTGCGCGTGATCTTCTCCGCCTCCCGCTTGACATCGTCGCGCGCAAGGCCGAGACGCTCATCCGAAAGAATCTGGGCAGCACCGCCGATCGTGCCGAGCGGGGTTCGGAACTCGTGGGACACCATGGCAAGCATCCCCTGCTGCTCGCGCAGTGCCATCGTCAGCTGGTTGTGGGTCAGGTGGTGCTGGGCAATCTCCTGGCGCAAGTCTTCGGTGCGCACGTTCACGCGCTGTTCCAGGCGTTCGCCATGGCGCTGGGACAGCGCCAGCGCGCGGCGCTCGCGGTTGCGCACGCGCCAGCCCAACGTGAAGAAGAACGCAAGAATATGAATGATGGCGCCGATCGCATAGCTGTACTGCGTCGTCAAGGCGTAAGGCAACCATTGCAGGTTCTTGGCGAAGTGCTGCACGCCCAGTGCCAGATAGACCGCGTACCCGATCAAGCTCGGCCAGGCCTCGACGTTGCGGCGCAGCAAGACCGCGCACTGCGACACCACGCAAATCGACATCAGCACCCACAGCACACTCAGCGGCAACGCGATGTGCCGGAACCCGCCGGCAAGGGCCACGATGCAGGCCAGTGCGCACACCACGCTCAGCGCCTGGAACACGCGATCCATGCGCGGAAACTGGTGCGCCATGTCGAGCAGGCTGCGTGCGAACGCGAAAGCCGCAGCAGTGTGCAGGCACACGGAAAAGCTGTGCAAGCGCACCGCCGCCGCAGGACTGTCCAGCAGGCCAAGGGACGCCGGCAGATCCTGCGAACTCGCAAACAGCAAGGCGAGCGTCGACAGATAGCCCGCGTAGGCGATGAACCGCCGATCCGGCACTGCCACGCCCACCACCAGACTGACGAAGGCGAGGAGCAGCACCATGCCAATGGCCCCCGCGCTTGCCACGGTGATTTTCTGTTGCACGTCGGCCAGCTCACGCACTGACGACACGCCGCCGGTGAGACTGAGCGCCCGGGCGCCGGCCAGGCGAACCCACACCCAGCGGGGTTGATCGTCAGCCAGAGTCGGCAGGCGCACGGCGGGGAGTGTTCCGGGCCAATCCCTCAACAGGCTCGAGCGCAGGTCACCCAGTTCCCGGTGGACCAGTGCCTCGCCTGCTCCAGGCAACCACACGTCCATGGTGTCCACGTAAGGTGCACTCAGCCTGAGCCACCACCCTCCCTGGATCGGATCGGCCCTCTGCTCGCGCGTCGTCTGGAGTGGAAAGCGCACCCACCACGCGCCGTGTGAGTAGCCGCCGTTGAAGCTGGCCTGAATGGGCTGAAAGCGTTGCGAATAAGGCGGCAGAGCCACCTCGCTCTGACTGAGCGTGCCCGAGGCATCGTGATAGACCTGCAGATGACCATCGAAGGTGCGCTCGGCGAAAGACAGCCCCGGATCAAGACGCAGCGCAGGAGGTTCCGCCCGACTCGCCATGCAGAGAAACCACAGCAGGGCGACGACGACGCCGGCCATCGCGCGAACGCTGCGCAAGCAGGACCGCAGCGGGACGGAATGCGCCGTCGATCGCACGTCAGACACGGCAGACACGGCAGACACGGCAGACACGGCGCCGTGAATGCTGGTTCTGAATCACGCCGCCCACCCCTGCGTACTGCAAGTTCCCATCTCTTTTCCTGTGTTGTTGATCGGCCTGCGGCACGGACCGGCTGGAGCCTCACATGTCGAGCGGTGCTGCGCCCGCTGCGTCGCGTCGATACGCCAACTGAATTTTGAGGCGAACACATGGCCATCGGATCTTGCTTTTTCTTGCAATTACCGGCGCATGGAAACTTTATGCGTACGTGATATCCCGCAAGGCAGGCGCAACCGGGACGCTGTGGATCACAAGGGCGCGCGTGCCGCGCGCCCTTCCTGGCCCCTAGCCGGCCAGTTCCCGGCAGCGTGCGGCGTCCAGCGCATGGCCGCAGGCGCGGAACTCCTGCGCCGCCGCAGCGAAGCCTTCGCGCGCGGCAGCGACGCGGCCCGAAGCCCGTTCGATGTGGGCCTGCGCCTCGTGCAGCGACGCGTACCAGGCCGGCAGCTTCATCACCACGTTGGCCAGGTATTCGGACTGCTGCTGGTGGCCGGCCGCCAGGTCCAGCGCGTGCCCTCTCGCGGCCGCGATGGTGGCCGGGATGGCGAAGGTGATGCGACAGCCGGGGCAGCTTTCCAACGGGCCGCGCACGTTGGCCTCGGCTTCCTCCAGCACGCCCAGCGCGGCGTCGGGCTGCGTGGCCATCGCGATGCGGGTGCCATAGATGCGGTCCAGCAGGTGGAAGCCGACGTCGGACTGGCGCGCGACGTCGAGCGCTTCGTCGAGCAGGCCGCGCGCCCGGTCCATCTGCCCGCGGTAGATCGCCAGTTCGGAGCGGCGCTGCAGCGACAGCGCTTCGCCCGTCGCGCCGCCGATCGCGCGGTGCATGCGCCCGCCCGCCACGAGGTCTTGCTCGGCGGCGTCGAGCTGGCCGCTGAGCAGCCAGGCCTCGCCGCGCAGCGTGACCGCGAACGCATGCCCACGCGCCGCGCCCAGCCGCTGCGCTTCCGTGGCCAGCGCATTGGCGAAGGCGATGACATCCGCATACGGCCGCGAGCCGTACAGGAAGCGCTGCGTGATGCACAGGTGGCCGTCGAACACGCGCACCGCCAGCTGCGGCAGGTGGCTCGTCTCCTTGAGGTCGGCCCACACGCTGCCGTGCAGGTCACCGCGCGCGTGCGCCGCCGCGGCTTGCGACCAGGAGGCGATCACGAGCGTGCCTTCGTCACCGGTCTCCAGGGCAATCCGACGCACTTCGGCCGACCGGCGCGTGCCCTCGGCGGGGTCCCCGAAGCCCAGGGCCGCCGCGCCGCTGTAGGCCAGCGCTTCGGCGAGGCGCCCCGCCACGGTGGTGGGATGCACATCCTTCAGAAACTGCAGGGCACCGGGCGGGTCGCTCATCTTCACTTGCGCCAAGGCGCGCTTGGCGCGCAATTCGTGGGACAGCGCTTCTGGAGCGACAGCGGCGGCCGCGTCGTAGGCAGCCAAGGTGCCGGGCCGGCCCAGGGCGTCGAGCGACTCGGCACGCAGCGCCAGTGCTTCCGGCTGCGCCGGCCGGTGCACGAGCAGCGGCTCGACGTGGCGCAGCACGTCTTCGCAGGCACCGAGGCGAAAGGCCTGGCGCGCAGCCGCCAACGCACACGGCATCGCCCGCTCGGCATCGCCCGCGGCGAGCCAGTGATGGCCCACCAGGCCCGGTGCCGCACCGCCTTGCGCGAGCCGCGCCGCCACGTCGCGATGCAACAGCACACGCCGGTGCGGCGGGATGCCTTCGGCCAGCGCTTCGCGCACGAGGGCGTGGCGGAAGCGGTAGCGGCCCTCGGCCACCACCAGCACGCCTGCGGCCAACGCCTGGTCGAGCCGCGCCAACGCGTCGTGGCCCTCGTCGGCGGCCAGCGCGACGGCCGTGGCCACGTCGAAATCTTCGGCCGACAGCGCCAACCGGCGCAAGGCCTCCGTCGTGCCGGGGTCCAGGTCGCACAGGCGTTCGGCCAGGGCCGACGACACGCTGCGGGGCATCGCCGCCGTGGCGCCGTCTGATGTGGCTGCAGCGCGCGCAAGTTCGATCACGGCAAACGGCAGGCCCTCGGCGCGACGCGCGATGGCGGTGGCGGCCTCGCCCGCCATCGGTGCGTCGGCCGAGCGGGCCGCGAGCAGCGCCGCTTCTTCCTCGGACAGCGGCCCCAGTTCAAGGGCCTCCAGCTGGCCGGCGCGCAGCAAGCGCGAGGTGTTCCGGTCCAGCAGGGGCGGCAGCGCGTGCCGGCACGCGAGCAGCACGAACACCGGCGGGCCGCTCGCCGCCAGTTGCGTCAGCGTCTCGGCGCTGGCGTCGTCCGCAGCGTGCGCGTCGTCGACGATGAGCAGCACCGGCTTTTGCGAGGCGGTGGCCAGCAGTAGCCGGCGCACGGCGCCCACCATCTGGTGTCGACCGAGCGGCATGGCCAGCGGTTTCACGTCGCCCGGGGCGGTCATCTGCGCCAGCACGGCCTGGGCATGCGCACCGATGGCCTGTGCCGCGTCGGGCAGTTCGCCGAGCAAGGGCTCCACCAGATCGGCCGCGATGCCGTAGGGCCGGGTCCAGTCGCTGGCCTGCAACGAGCGCACCTGCCAACCCAGGCCCCGCGCTTCTTCGGCGACGCGGCGGCAGAACGCGGTTTTGCCCATCCCCGCCGGCGCGCGCACCACCGCGCCCCCCGGTCGGCCCGCGAGGCTGGCGCGCAGCCATCCCAGCACGCGCACCAGTTCCATGGCACGGCCGACGAAGCGCGGCGCGGCGCCTTCCAAGCCCGCCACGCAGTCGCGGTACAGCGCCTCGGCCGGCGGACCGGGGCGCATGCCCAAGGTCTGCTGCAGGTGGTCGCGCAGGTGGCCGTACCAGCGCAGCGCCGACGAGCGTCGCCCGGCCGCCAGCTCCTCGCGCATCAACTGGACATGGGCCGCTTCGTCGGTGGGGTCTTCGCGCACCAGCCGTTCCAGGTCGCCGGTCTGGCGCAACAGCCGCAGGAACTTGTCGCGCAAGCGCTGGCGCGGCGCCTCGGTCCAGGCTTCGTAGCGGGCGTCGGGCAGGAGGTCGCCACTGTAGAGCTGCGCGGCCGCCTTGCAAGCCTGCGGGTCGCCGCTGCCGAGGGCCTCGTCCGCTGCGCGCTCGAAGCGGTCGGCGTCGCACGCCACCGCATGGTCGGGCAGCAGGAACACCCGGCCGCCTCGCAGCACCAGGGCATCGGGCTGGCCGATGAACTGGCGCGCGTGGTGCGCGGCCTTGCGCAAGTTGGCGCTGCCCGCGTCAGGGTCCAGGTGCGGCCACAGGGCTTCCACCACCTGCTCGTTCGCCAGGCTGCGGTCGGGCTGCAAGGACAGCAGTTGCAGCAACTCGGCGGCCCGCCGGGTCAGCGGCACTGGTGGAGCCGGCGGGTCATCCGCGGCCACCCCCACGCTCAGGCGGAACGGGCCCAGCAGCCGGATCGACACGGCCTCGGACGACGGAGTCGGTGGGAGCGACATCGCGATTCCTTTCCACCGGCACAAGGCCGGGAACGTTTCAGGAACGCCAAGCGTGGAGGATGAGTATGCCGTCTATCGAATCTGGCGGGTGCACCGAATAGACGCCCCATCCCGCGCCCGCGGACCCTCAAGGAGTACCTCATGCATATCGCAAAAGACGCAGTCGACGTGAAGATGGAAATTCCCGGTGCCCTGATCCGTCAGCGCCTGGATTTCGGCGACGCGACCGGCTACAGCAAGATCAGCGGCGAGTACTTCACGCTGTCGGCGGGCGTCGACACGACGCCGCTCTTCCAGGGCCTGAACCACAACTCGTGCCAGTGCCCGCACTGGGGATTCGTGCTCAAGGGCCAGATCACCACCACCGACGACGCCGGCGAGCAGGAGACCGTCAAGACCCACGACCTGTTCTATTGGCCGCCCGGCCACAACGTCAAGGTCGACGCCGACGCGGAGATCGTGATGTTCAGCCCGCAACACGAGCACACGCACGTGATCAACCACATGATCGAGAAGGTGAAGTCATGAACCCGAACAAGGCCCTCTGGGAAAAAGGCGACTTCACCCGCATCGCCGAGAGCATGCGCGAGAGCGGTGAAGACGTCGTGCGGCACGCGCACATCACGCCCGGCATGAAGGTGCTGGACCTCGGCTGCGGCGATGGCAACACCGCCCTCCCGGCCGCGAAACTCGGCGCGCAGGTGCTGGGCGTCGACATCGCCGCCAACCTGGTCGCCGCGGGCAATCGGCGCGCGGCCCAGGCCGGGCTGTCGGCCAGCTGCCGGTTCGAGGAAGGAGATGCCTGCGAGCTGCGGCTCGAGAACGCGTCCTTCGATCTCGTCATCAGCATGTTCGGCGCCATGTTCGCGCCCAGGCCCTTCGACGTGGCACGGGAGATGGTGCGGGTCACACGTCCGGGCGGGCGCATCCTCATGGGCAACTGGATTCCGAACGACCCCACGCTGGTGGCGCAGATCCTGAAGATCAGTTCGTCGTATGCGCCCCCGCCGCCCGAAGGTTTCGTGAGCCCGATGGGCTGGGGCTCGACCCCGAACATCCTCGAGCGCTTTGGCGCGGTGGGCATTGCCTCGGAGGCGATCAGCTGGGAACGCGACAGCTACATCTTCGACTTCAAAGGCTCAGCGGAAGAATTCGTCGACACGTTCCGGCAGTTCTATGGCCCGACCATGAACGCATTCGACGCAGCCGCCAAGGCCGGGCGCACCGACGAACTGCGTGCCGAACTGGTCGCGCTGTTCCAGAGCCAGAACCAGAGCCAGTACCCCAACACCTGCCTGATCGCCGCGACGTTCCTGCGGGTGACGGTGGAGGTGGGCTGATCCGCTCCAGCGCAACCAGATGATTGCCGCGGCTACCAAGTGAAACGGCCTCGTTGCAGCGGGGTGCAGTCTTTACGGAAGGTTCTCGCGAAAGATCACCTGGCTGCGCGTGGTCTCCACGCCGCTGAGCGCTTCGCGCTTGTCGCGCAGGTTGGTGAAGATGCGCACGCAGCTCATCAGCGTGGTGTGCGGACTCTGCGTGATCACCGCGTCCATGCTGCCGTCGATGAGCAGCGCGCGCGTGTCGGGCGTGAGGCCGTGGCCGATGAAGACCACCTTCTGCTCGCGCCCCGCTTCCTTCAGTGCGCGCGCCACGCCGTCTGACGCGCCGCCGATGTTGTAGATGCCGCCCATGTCGGGGTGCTGCTCCAGCAGCGCGCGCGTCTGGCGGTAGTTCTTGGCCGCATCGTCCTGGCCTTCGCGCAGGCCCACCACTTCGAGCTTCGGGAACATCTCGTCGATGACGTGCAGGAAGCCCGCCTCGCGCTCCTCGTGCGCCTTGTAGCTCAGGCTGCCCGCGATGAGCGCGACCTTCGCGGCGCGCGCGCCGATGAAGCGGCCGATGAGGTAACCGGCCGTGCGCCCGGCGGCGCGGTTGTCGAGCCCCACGAACGCAGCGCGCTCGGAGTTCGACAGATCCGAGATCAGCGTGACCACCGGCAGCCCGCGCGCGGCCAGCGCGGCCACCGCTTCGCGCACCGCCGGATGCTCCAGCGCCATCATCGCGATGCCGTCGCAACGCTGGCCGTGCTTGCGCAATGCGTCGGCCAGCTCGTGCGGATTGAAGCTCTCGATGAACACCGTGCGGCACTGCACGTTGAACGGCGCCCAGTGCTCCTGCGAGTAACCCACCATGTCGCCCAGCATGCGAATGAAGCGGTTAGTGCCCGCGGGCAGCAGGAACACGAGCCGCAGCGGCGGCGGTGTCAGCGCCGCATAGAGCTCGGGGCCCGGCAGGTAGTCGAGCTCGCCCGCGGCCTTGAGCACGCGCTGCACCGTGGCATCGCGCACGCCGGGCCGGCGGTTGAGCACGCGATCGACCGTGGCGGTCGACACCTGCGCCGCGCGCGCGATGTCGACCACGCGCGCGCGGCGTGCATCGGAAGGAGGTGAAGGGTTATCCCGCATACATCAAAAACCATCAGGATCGAGTTTGACCCGGATGATGCATGCTTTTATCTTCGCTGTGGCCCGAATCCACCGATGCATCAGATTGCATCAAGCGCATTCCGAAGATCCTGGAGACAAAAGACATGACCTCGCTGACCCGCCGCAGTGCACTGCGCACGCTTTCCGCCCTCCCCGCCGCCGGCATCGTGTCGGCCGTGCCGCGCATCGCGCGCGCCGCGGAGTTCTCGTACAAGTACGGCAACAACCTGCCGCTGAGCCATCCGCTGAACATCCGCGCGCAGGAAGCGGCGGACCGCATCGCCAAGGAAACCAAGGGCCGGGTCGAGATCAAAATCTTCCCGAACAACCAGCTCGGCGGCGACACCGACATGCTCGCGCAGGTGCGTTCGGGCGGCATCGAGTTCTTCACGCCCTCGGCGCTCGTCATCGCCACGCTCGTGCCAGTGGCGGCCATCAACGCGGTGGGCTTTGCATTCAACGACTACAGCCAGGTGTGGGCCGCGATGGACGGCAAGGTGGGCGCGCACGTGCGCGGCGCCATCGCCAAGTCGCGCCTCTACGCCTTCGAGAAGATGTGGGACAACGGCTTTCGCCAGACCACCAGCAGCAAGGCCGCCGTCGCTAATGCGAAGGACATGGACGGCCTGAAGATCCGCGTGCCGGTGAGCCCGCTGTCGATCTCGATGTTCAAAGGCCTGGGCGCCGCGCCCGCGAGCCTGCAGTTCAGCGAGGTGTACTCCGCGCTGCAGACCAAGATCGTCGATGCGCAAGAAAACCCGCTGCCGATCATCCAAGTCGCCAAGCTGTTCGAGGTGCAGAAGTTCTGCTCGCTCACGAATCACATCTGGGACGGCTACTGGTTCATTGCCAACGGCCGCGCGTGGGACGCCCTGCCCGCCGACCTGAAGACCATCGTCGCGCGCGCCATCAACGACGCTGGCATGCAGCAGCGCGAAGACATCAAGAAGCTCAACGACTCGGTGGTCGGCGACCTGCAGGCCAAGGGCCTCACCATCAACCGCCCCACCGCCGACAGCTTCCGCGCGAAGCTGCGCGAATCGGGCTTCTACGGCGAGTGGAAGGGACGCTTCGGCCCCGAGGCCTGGGCGTTGCTCGAAGGCACCGTCGGCAAGCTGGCTTAAGCGGCCATGGTGCATGAATCCACTTTCGAGGCGGCGCCGTTTACTGGCGCTGGCCCTTCGGCCAACGCGCTGAGCGGCATCGCCGGGCGCGCCGACCGCGTGATCGGCGGCGCCGTCGAGGCGGTGGCGGCGCTGCTGGTGCTGGCCGAGATCTGCGTGCTGTTCGCGGGCGTGGTGTCGCGCTATGTGTTCCATGCACCGCTGGTGTGGTCGGACGAGCTCGCGTCGATCCTATTCCTCTGGCTCTCGATGCTGGGCGCCGTGGTGGCGCTGCGGCGTGGCGAGCACATGCGCATGACGGCGCTGCTGCAGAAGGTCACGCCCTCAACGCGCGCCATGCTCGATGCGTTCGCCATCGCCGCATCGATCGCGTTCCTCGTGCTCATCGTCTGGCCGTCGATCGACTACGCGCACGAAGAGTCATTCATCGTCACGCCCGCGCTGGAGATCAGCAACGCCTGGCGCGCCGCGGCCATTCCGGCGGGCATCGGCATCATGCTGGTGATGGCGCTGCTGCGGCTGCTGCGCGTGTGCACGGGCAAGCAGATCGCCGTCGCGGTGCTCGGCATGGCCGCGCTGGTCGGCGTCTTCTGGCTCGCCGCGCCGCTGTTCGCGACGCTCGGCAAGTTCAACCTCGTGATCTTCTTCGTGGTCGTGGTGGCGGCCACCGTGCTCTCGGGCGTGCCCATCGCGTTCTCGTTCGCGCTCGCCACCTTTGGGTATCTAGCGCTCACCACGCGCACGCCGCTTCTGGTGATGGTGGGGCGGCTCGATGAAGGCATGTCGCACCTGATCCTGCTCGCGGTGCCGCTCTTCATTTTCCTGGGCGCGCTGATCGAGATGACGGGCATGGCGCGCGCCATGATCCAGTTCCTCGCGAGCCTGCTGGGCCATGTGCGCGGCGGCCTCTCGTACGTGCTGATCGGCGCGATGTACCTGGTGTCGGGCATCTCGGGCTCCAAGATCGCCGACATGGCGGCCATCGCGCCCGTGCTGTTCCCCGAGATGGTCAAGCGCGGCGCCAAGCCCGGCGACCTCGTGGCGCTGCTCTCGGCCACGGGCGCGCAGACAGAGACCATTCCGCCGTCGATCGTGCTCATCACCATCGGCTCGGTCACGGGCATCTCGATTGCCGCGCTCTTCACGGGCGGGCTGCTGCCGGCCGTGGTGCTCGGCGCGGCGCTGTGCGTGGTCGTGTGGTGGCGCTACCGGCGCGAAGACCTGAGCGGCGTGCAGCGCTACAGCAAGCGCGAGATCGGCAAGCTGCTGATGGTCGCGCTGCCCGCGGTGCTGCTGCCCTTTGTGATCCGCGCGGCCGTGGTCGAAGGCGTGGCCACGGCCACCGAGGTGTCGACCATCGGCATCGTGTATTCGGCGCTGGTCGGGCTCTTCGTGTACCGGCAGTTCGACTGGAAGCGGCTGAAGCCGATGCTGATCGACACCGCCTCGCTCTCGGGCGCGATCATCTTCATCGTCGGCTGCGCCACGGCCATGGCGTGGGGTCTCACGCAGTCGGGCTTCTCGCAGGACCTGGCGCGCATCATGGGCGCGCTGCCGGGCGGCGCGTATGGCTTCCTGGCCGTGTCGATCGTCGCGTTCATCGTGCTGGGCAGCGTGCTCGAGGGCATTCCGGCCATCGTGCTGTTCGGCCCGCTCCTCTTTCCCATCGCCAAGGCCGCGGGCGTGCACGAGGTGCACTACGCGATGGTCGTGATCTTCTCGATGGGCATCGGCCTCTTCGCGCCGCCCTTCGGCGTCGGCTACTACGGCGCGTGCGCCGTGAGCAAGGTCAACCCCGACGAGGGCATCAGGCATATCTGGGGCTACATCGCCGCGATGCTGGTGGGCCTCGTGATCGTGGCCGCCTTCCCGTGGTTCTCGACCGGCTTCCTCAAGTTCTGATCACAACAACACACTCACATCACCGGAGCCAATTGCAATGAGTCGATTCCTCGGCGAGATCCGCCAGCTGGGCTATGTCGTGCACGACATCGAAGCCGCCATGGACTACTGGAGCACCACGCTGGGCGTGGGCCCGTGGTTCTACAACCCCAAGGTGCCCATCAAGAACTACCGCTACAACGGCGAAGCGCACGAGCCGCACAACTCGGTGGCGCTGGCCAATTCGGGCTACGTGCAGGTCGAGCTGATCCAGACGCGCAACGACGTGCCCTCGATGTACCGCGACTTCCTGCAGGCCGGCCGCACGGGCCTGCAACACGTCGCCTACTGGACCGCCGACTACGACGCAGACCTCGCACGCCTCACCGCCCAGGGCTTCAAGCCCGTGATGAGCGGCGAAGTGGGCGAGCGCGGCCGCTTCATCTACTTCGACACCGAGTACCACCCAGGCACGGTGATCGAGCTGTCGGAAGTGGCGGGGCCCAAGGGCAAGATGTTCGACCTGATCCGCAGCGCCTCTGAAGGCTGGGACGGCAGCGAACCGGTGCGCCCCTTTCCCGACCTGAGCAAGCTGTGACGATGGCGGCCGAACGCATCCGCGCGCGCTACCTGATCGAGACGCCGGTGGAGCCGGCCGCCGTCGCCGAGGTGATGGCCGGCGAGCAGTCGTGCGGCACCTTCACGCGGGTCGAAGGCGAGACCGATGCGCTGCGCGAACGTGCGCGGGCGACGGTCGAGTCGATCACCGAACTGGAACCGGCCGAGGCGCCGAGCCTGCCGAACGCGCTGCTGGAGCGCAAAGGCACGCGGGGGCCGTGGCGGCGTGCGCATGTCGATATCTCGTTTCCTGTCGCGAACATTGGCGCCAATCTGCCGACGCTCGCAGCGACGGTGTCGGGCAATCTTTATGACCTCGGCGAAGTGACCGGACTGCGACTCGAATCTCTGCACGTGCCGGCCGCGTACCGCGCGCAGTTCGAGATGCCGCGCGCCGGCATCGCGGGCACGCGGCGCGCCACAGGTGTCACGAGCGGCGCGCTGGTCGGCACGATCATCAAGCCGAACGTGGGCCTCTCGGCCACCGAGACCGCCGCGCTGGTCGGCAGGCTCTGCGCCGCGGGCGTCGATTTCATCAAGGACGACGAGGTCTGCGCCGACCCCGCGCATGCGCCGCTCGCAGAGCGCGTGCCCGCCGTGATGGCGGTCGTGCGTGCGCACCAGGAGCGCACCGGCAAGCACGTGATGGTGGCCTTCAACATCACCGACGAAACCGACGCGATGAAGCGGCATGCCGACCTCGTCGAGCGCGAAGGCGGCTCCTGCGTGATGGCCAGCCTCAACTGGTGCGGGCACTCGGGCATCCAGACGCTGCGGCGCCACACCGGCCTTGCACTGCACGGCCACCGCAACGGTTATGGCGCGCTCTCGCGTCATCCGCTGCTGGGCATTTCGTTCCAGGCGTACCAGACGCTCTGGCGCCTCGCGGGCGTGGACCACATGCACGTGCACGGCCTGCAGGGCAAGTTCTCGCAGCCCGACAGCGAAGTCATCGAATCGGCGCGCGACTGCTTCACGCCGCTGACCGATGCGGCGGACGATCGCGTGATGCCCGCGTTCTCCTCGGGCCAATGGGCCGGCACCGTGCCCGCCACCTGGGCCGCCATCGGCAGCGACGACCTGCTCTTCATGGCGGGCGGCGGCATCCTCGCGCACCCCGACGGCGCGGAGGCCGGCGTGACCAGCATCCGCCAGGCTTGGTCGGCCGCGCGCGCGGGCACGGCGTTGCAAGACGCCGCGAAGCACGCACCCGAGCTCGCACGCGCCCTCGCCTTCTTCGGCAAGCCATGACGCCGGCCCCGGCCGTCGTCTACTACGGCGACGATTTCACCGGCGCGACCGACACACTCGGCACCGCGGCCCGCGCAGGCCTGCGTGCCCTGCTGTTCCTGAAGACGCCCGATGCCGCGCGGCTCGAGCGCGTGGGCCCGCTCGACGTGCTGGGCATCGCGGGCGCGGCGCGCGCCATGACGCCGGATGAGATGCAGGTCGAACTGGCACCCGTCGCTGAGCTGTTCCGCTCGCTCGGCGCGCGCGTGCTGCACTACAAGACCTGCTCGACCTTCGACAGCGCACCGCACATCGGCTCGATCGGCGCTGCGGTGCACGCCTTGCGTGACGCCGTCGAACAGCCGTGGACGGCGATCGTCGGCGGGCAACCGAACCTCGGCCGGCATTGCCTGTTCGGCAACCTCTTCGCGGCAGCGGGCGCGGGCGGCGAAGTGTTCCGCATCGACCGGCATCCAACCATGAGCCGACACCCGGTGACGCCGATGCACGAGGCGGACTTGCGGCGGCATCTGGCCGAGCAAGGGCTGGCCGACGTGCATTCCATGCCTTTCACGGCGGCGTCGAAGGGCAGCGATGCGCTCGAGGCGGCGCTGCAACGCACGCTTCAGCCGCCCTCGCCCGCAACGCCTCCTAACGCCGTGCTGTTCGACGTGGCCGATGCCGCGCAGCTCGCGACCATCGGGCAGGTGCTGTGGGCGCGGGCACAGCGCCACACCTTGCTCGCGGTAGGACCCAGCAGCGTGGTCGACGCGCTGGCGCCAGCGCTGGACTCACGCAACGGCACTGAGCCGACGCAGCGCGTCGTCACGCCCGCGCCAGGTCCGGTGCTTGTGCTTGCCGGAAGCCTGTCGCCCGTCACTGCGCGGCAGGTCGCCGCGGCACGGTCCTTCGACACCGTGTGGCTCGATGCGTCAGCGATGGCGCAGCGGGACGCCGTCACGCTGGAACGCCATGCGCGAGATATCGCGAACGGGCTTTCGAGCGGCCGCAACGTGCTCGCCTGCACGCGTCCCCTCGATCCGTTGCCGGTCGAGCGAGGCATCGACGCCCAAGCCCTCGCGCGCGCCGGTGGCGAACTCCTGGCCCGCATGCTGGCCCTGATGCCGCTGCAACGCGTAGGCATTGCCGGCGGCGACACCTCGAGCCATGCCGTGCAGGCGCTCGACGCCTGGGGGCTTTCGTACGTGGCGGACATCGGCGCCGGCACCTCGTTGTGCCGCGTGCACAGCGACGATGCCGCGCTCGACGGCCTGGAGATCATGCTGAAGGGTGGCCAGATGGGCTCGGACGACGTGTTCGAGCGGCTGGTGCACGGCGCGCCTTAGGCGGGCGTCGCGCGCCCTCTCGAGAGAAAGAAAAAAGCCCGACAACGCAGGACGTTGTCGGGCTTTTTGTCTGGTGCCGCTTGTCGGAATCGAACTGACGACCTTCCGCTTACAAGGCGGGTGCTCTACCAATTGAGCTAAAGCGGCTGAAAGAAAAACAGTGCTGGCGAAGATTCTAAGCGGCCGGCTTTGAGGCCGACCGCGTCGTCACTTGACGCGCTTGAGCGACGGCCGGGTGCCGCCACCGGCCGGCGGGCGCGGCGGCTCGTCGGTCGGGTCGGCAGGTTCCGAGTCGGCATCGACCGTCTCGTCACCGTCTTCGCCCGTCACCAGATGGAACACCTTGCTGGCATCGCCTTCGGTGCCACGCGAGGCATCGCGCAGCGGCATGCGCGGCGCGCTGTTCGGCGAAGAAGCGGCCGTGGCAGCGTCTTCGCCGCCATCGCCCGACGTGGCGGCCGGCACCGGTGCCGGGAACGCCATGCCCTGGCCGTTTTCACGCGCATAGATCGCGATCACGCGGCCGACCGGCACGCTGATTTCGCGCGCCGTGCCGGCGAAGCGGGCCTTGAACTCGATGAAGTCGTTGCCCAGCTTCAGCGAGCTGGTCGCGTCGAAGCTGATGTTCAGCACGATCTCGCCGTTCTTCACGTACTCGCGCGGCACCTGGACGGTGTCGTCGACCAGCACCGCGACATAGGGCGTGAACCCGTTGTCGGTGCACCACTCGTACAGCGCCCGGATAAGGTACGGGCGGGTGGAAGAGGACTCGAGCGCGTTGATCATGAAGGACGGCGAATAACGAGGGAAGCAAGCACGCAGCTTACTTACTTGCGCATGACCTTTTCAGACGGGGTCAGTGCTTCGATGTAGGCCGGGCGCGAGAAGATGCGCTCGGCGTACTTCAGCAGCGGTGCCGCGTTCTTGCTGAGGTCGATGCCGTAGTAGTCGAGGCGCCACAGCAGCGGCGCGATGGCCACGTCGAGCATCGAGAAGTTGTCGCCCAGCATGTACTTGTTCTTGAGGAACACGGGCGCGAGCTGCGTGAGGCGGTCGCGGATGTGCGAGCGGGCCTTTTCGATGGCCTTGTCGTTGCCCTTGGTGGTGCGGTTCTCGAGCGTGGCCACGTGCACGAACAGTTCCTTCTCGAAGTTGAGCAGGAACAGGCGCACGCGGGCGCGGTCGACCGGGTCGCCGGGCATCAGTTGCGGGTGCGGAAAGCGCTCGTCGATGTACTCGTTGATGATGTTCGACTCGTACAGGATCAGGTCGCGCTCGACCAAGATCGGCACCTGGCCGTACGGATTCATCACGCTGATGTCTTCGGGCTTGTTGTAGAGATCGACGTCGCGGATCTCGAAATCCATGCCCTTTTCGAACAACACGAAGCGGCAACGGTGAGAGAAGGGGCAGGTCGTTCCTGAATACAAGACCATCATGGCGAGAGACTCCTAAAAATCAAAAAGAGTGGGTCGCCTGGGCAACCCACTCTGTGGGACCGGACGCACGAGGCGCCCGATCGGCGTGAACGGAAATTACTTGACGTCTTTCCAGTACGAGGCGTTCAGTCGCCATACGAAAACCACCGACATGGCCAGGAACAGCAGCACCCAGACGCCGATGCGCACGCGGGTGTTCTGTGCAGGCTCGGCCATCCACTGCAGGTAGCCGACGAGGTCGCCCACCGCGCTGTCGAACTGCACCGGGGTCAGCGTGCCGGGGGTCACTTGTTCCCACTTGCCCGTGAACACGTCGGTCGCGTGACCGTGCTGCTCGACCTTGGCGTGCACCGGCAGGCGCTCGCCTTGCAGTTCCCACAGCGGGTTCGGCATGGCGACGCTCGGGAACAGCAGGTTATTCCAGCCGGTGGCCTTGGTGTCGTCGCGGTAGAAGCTGCGCAGGAAGGTGTACAGGTAGTCGGGGCCCGTGCCGCCGTGGCCGGCGCGCGAACGTGCAACCAGCGTTAGGTCGGGCGGCGTGGTGCCGAACCATTCCTTGGCCTGGCGCGCGTCGATGTTGGCCTTCATGGTTTCGCCGACCTTGTCAGTCGTGAACAGAAGGTTGTCCTTGATCTGCTGCTCGCTGATGCCGATGTCCTGCAGGCGGTTGTAGCGCATGAAGGCGGCCGAGTGGCAATTGAGGCAGTAGTTGACGAACAGCTTGGCGCCGTTCTGCAGTGCCGCCACGTCGGTGGTCTTGTTGGGCGACTTGTCCCACGTCAGACCGCCGGATTCGGCGGATGCGGTCGCGGAGAAGGTCAGGCCCAGAGCCAGACCCATGACAGCGAGCCAGCCGGAAATTCTTTTCTTCATCGTGTTTCTCTCAAGCTCTCTTGCACTTCTCGCGCATCAATGGGCGGCGAAGACCACGCGCTCGGGCACGGTCTTGAATTCGCCCTTGCTGCTCCACCACGGCATCAGCAGGAAAAAGCCGAAGTAGAAGAGCGTGCCGATCTGCGAGATGGTCTGGGCGATGTCCAGGGCGAACGAGCCGATGACCAGGTTGCCCCAGACGCCGGGTGCCTGGATGCCCAGGTAGCCCAGGATCAGGAACAGGAACACGAACACGCCGTAGACATACTTGTGCCAGCTCGGACGGTAGCGGATCGACTTGACTTCGCTGTGGTCGAGCCACGGCAGGAAGAACAGGATGATGACCGAGCCGCCCATGATGACCACGCCCCAGAACTTGGCGTCGAAGGTCTTGAGCAGGAAGACGGCGACAGCGGCCACGACCACGGCGGCAATCTTCAGGCCCATGCCCGACTTGCCCTTGACGAAGTTCCAGATGGCGGCCGCCGCGATGATGAGCGCGAACACGTTGACCATGTCGTCGGTGGTGGCGCGCAGCATCGAATAGAACGGCGTGAAGTACCAGACCGGGGCGATGTGGTTCGGCGTCTTCAGCGAATCGGCCGGGATGAAGTTGTTGTACTCCAGGAAGTACCCACCGGCTTCAGGCGCGAAGAAGATCACGGCCGAGAAGATCGTGAGGAACACCACCACGCCGAAGATGTCGTGCACCGTGTAGTACGGGTGCGACGGGATGCCGTCGACCGGATGGCCGTCAGGACCGCGATTGGCCTTGATCTCGATGCCGTCGGGGTTGTTGGAACCCACTTCGTGCAGCGCGATCAGGTGGGCCACCACGAGGCCGAGCAGCACCAGCGGCACGGCAATGACGTGGAAGCTGAAGAAGCGGTTCAGCGTGGCGTCGCTCACGACGTAGTCACCGCGGATCAGCAGGGCCAGGTCAGGACCGATGAACGGGATGGCCGCGAACAGGTTCACGATGACCTGGGCGCCCCAGTACGACATCTGGCCCCAGGGCAGCAGGTAGCCCATGAAGGCTTCGGCCATCAGGCACAGGAAGATCGCGCAGCCGAACACCCAGATCAGCTCGCGCGGCTTGCGGTAGCTGCCGTACATGAGGCCGCGGAACATGTGCAGGTACACCACGATGAAGAACGCCGAGGCGCCCGTCGAGTGGATGTAGCGGATGAGCCAGCCCCAGGGCACGTCGCGCATGATGTACTCGACCGATGCGAACGCTTGGTTCGCGTCGGGCTTGTAGTGCATCACGAGGAAGATGCCGGTCACGATCTGGATCACGAGGACCAGCATCGCGAGCGAGCCGAAGATGTACCAGAAGTTGAAATTCTTCGGTGCGTAGTACTTGCCCCACTGGTCGTTCCAGAGCTTGGTCAGCGGGAAACGGTTGTCGACCCAGTTGAGCAGTTTCTCGCCTGCGGGGGCGTTGGGGGAAACTTCGTGAAATTCAGCCATGTTCTTGGTCTCCCTCAGGCCTTCTTGCTGTCGTCGCCGATGAGCAGGCGCGTGTCCGACAGGTACATGTGCGGAGGCACAGGGAGGTTGTCAGGAGCGGGCTTGTTCTTGAAGACGCGACCGGCGAGGTCGAACGTGGAACCGTGGCAAGGGCAGAGGAAACCGCCTTCCCAGTCGTTCGGCAGCGAGGGTTGCGGGCCGGCCTGCAGGCGGTCGACCGGCGAGCAGCCGAGGTGGGTGCAGATGCCGACCACGACCAGCACATCGGGCTTGATCGAACGTTGGCCGTTCTGTGCGTACTTGGGCGTGAATTCGTCGGGATGACGCTTGGAGAGCGGATCGGCGAGCTGGCCATCGAGCTTGGCGAGTTCGGCGATCTGTTCGGGGGTGCGCTTGAGAATCCAGACGGGCTTGCCGCGCCATTCGACGGTGATTTTTTCGCCGACCTTGAGGGCCGAGATGTCCACTTCGACCGCGGCGCCCGCGGCTTTTGCCTTTTCGGACGGCTGGAATGTGCTCACAAAAGGGATTGCGGTGGCCACGCCGCCCGCTACGCCGGCACAGCTGGATGCGATCAACCACGTCCGCTTGCTTGTGTCGATCCGGGGCGAGCCGGAGGTCATGTCACTCATGGGGATCCTCTAAGTCTTCTTCGCTGGAGCAGGGGCTGACCTTTGCCACAGCAAGGTCAACCCGAGATTGTAGCGGGGCGCAAAAGGGTTTTTCAACGATTGCCGCGCGTCCGCACGGCGCCGCAGCGCGTGCGCGACAGCGGGCAGCGACTCGCAGCGCTCAGCTCAGCAGCCCGTATTGGGTCGCCTGCCGGACGGCCTGGGTCCGCGATTTGACCGCCAGCTTGCGGTAGATCCGCTTGGCGTGGAACTCGACCGTGTTGATCGAGAGACAGATCGCTTCGGCAATCTGCCGATTGCTCCAGCCCTGCGCAATCAGCCGCAGCACATTGAGCTCCCGAGGTGACAGCAGCCCGGGAGCAGGCATCGGGGGCGAGACCGTGTCGCCGTCGCGCAGCGCGGACTCGACACCCTCCGGTTTCGCGGACGCCGCAATCAAGCCGAGGACGCGACGCGCGACGCGTGCATCGATCGGCGAACCGCCGCGCTCGATGGAGCGCAGCAAGAAAGAGAGTTCGGCATCGTCGGTGCTCGTGAGCAGATAGCCGGAGGCCCCCGACGAGATCGCGGCTTCGACCATCAAGCGGTCGTCATCCTTCGACATAGCGATGGCGTCGATCTGCGGGTAGGCGCGCCGCAGGTGCGACAGGAGTGCGACGCCGCCGTCATCGGACAGGTGCATGTCGACCAGCACCAGGTCGTAGGGCAGCGCCGCCAATAGATGGATCGCTTCCACGTGCGTGGAGGCAATCACGACACGACGCCCCGGGGCCAGGTCGCAAAGGAGGCGCCGCATGCGCTCGGCCAGGGCCAAGTCGCCCTCGACGATCAACGCGCCGAAGAATGTACAGCCCAAGGCGGCGTATCGCCCAGCGAGCGCCGGCGCCGAATGTGCGCTGCTGGCGGACAGGTGATTCATCATGAGCAGACGCCTCCGGTCACGCCATCTGCCGCACCCACGCACGCCCGCACACCTTCCGCCACCCCGCCCTCAGACAATCGAACCACGCATATCCCCTTGTTGTGCCCCGCGGCATACCTTGAATGTCAACTTTCGTTTCGGGATACTGCAGGAACGATGCCTGGGGATCGGCCATGCGATCCATCACCACGGTGTTTTGGTCAACGCGTTGATTTCATTGAAGAAATGCGGCTGCGACGACCAGAGCTTTTCCGATAGAGGTACGCACCAGTTGCCGTCGTTACGGTCGTCTTGGGCGGAACGTTACGTAGCATTGAGATACACATGCACCGGTCACATTCACCAGCAAAAATCGAGGCAATATGCGGTTACAAGGATGCCGTGGCAAACGCCCCATCCCGCAGGCTGAATTAGTTGCGGCACACTTCTGATGCTGCTAACCTCAAGTCAAGAGCATAAAAACCCTTTGAGAGGATCACTGTGAAGATGAACAAACTGGTTGCTACCGTCGCCCTTGCCACCTTGGCAATCTCGTCGGCTTTTGCCCAACCGCAGGTTACCCCTGCGCCCGCAAGCAACAACACTCGCGCATTTGCACCGGGCCCCGCTGGCGCTCCGAGCGCAACCGCTGCTGGCCTTGGCGGCCTGACCCCCGTTCAATGGGGCGCTGTTGGAGGCACCGGCGCACTGATGCTGGCCCTCGGCAGCAGCAACAACGGCAACGGCGGCGGCGGCTTCTTCGTCCCCGGCACCGGCACCACTGGCACGGGCACCACCGGCACGCGTTAATGCTGGTTGCCCTCCTGAAAGGAGGGCATTCGCTAAAAAGTCCGCGCGTTGCTTCCGCCACGCGACTCTTAGAACGTTGCCTTTTGGCAACGTTTTGCTTGGGCGTTGGCGGTTGCTCCTCCGGAACCTCAGCCATGCTGGATTCAGCTCGACTGCTGTATCGCGGCGAGTCTGCAGCAACCCAGCCCAATTTCAATCCCAGCTACCGGTACCTGCGGACCAGCGTCAACGGACGCGTCCTGTACATGGTGCTCGGCTACATCGACCAGCGCGCCGAAGGGCCCGTCGAGGTTTGGTACAGCGGCTCGGGTGAGGTTGTCCGACTTCTGAATGGTCAACTGGTCGGCACGACCGGGTTGTCTGTCGATTGGCGTGACGTTCGACTCGCCAATCCGCCTGCCTGGCAAGCTCGTGCTGCCAACGCAACGCAGACCTACGTTCGAGAGCGCGACCTGATGCCCGGCTATCGCTTCGGCATTCGCGACGACGTCGCGCGCGCACCAATTACCCCTCCCACCGACAGCGCCCTTGCTGGTGCGTCGGCCAACTCGTTGAGTTGGTATGAAGAACGCAGCGTGTCCCGCCCTGCGGCAGCCTCCGTTCCCCCCGCACGCTTCGGCGTTTCATTTGCTTCTGGCGCCCCTCAGGTCGTGTATTCGGAGCAATGTATTTCCCGCGACCTCTGCATGAGCTTCGAACAGTGGACACCCCCCGCACCAGCAGCCGGCACCGCGGCGCGCGCTGGTACATGAGCCCCCTCTTTCTGCAAGCCATCAGACCCCCGCATTGGCCCCGCCGGACGGCCCTTGCCTGCGCGCTGATGGCAAGTCTTGGCGCCTTGGCGGAGCCGTCGCAGAACACAGCAACCGTCGAACCTTCAAGCGACGCCGAGGTGCGCCCTGGCGAACGACTGAGCACTTGGCTGCTCCGTCAGCCCGAAGGCACCGCAGCACCCGGGCTGGCATGGCGCGTGCCGCAAGAGCGGCTGGCGCAGCAGTTCCTGAAGAACACCTTGCTCGTGCGCCTCGAGGCCGCCAGCAGACGCGCACCGCGCTCCGAGCAACTCGATCGGCTGAAGCTCATCACGTGGCTACAGAACCTCCCGATCACCGGCCGCGTCGCGCTGGGCATCGTGGACCCACGCTGGCTGCAGGCGCACCCAGATCAAGATCCCGTGCTGTCGGCCGGCCAGCAACTTGTTGCGCCCCCCTCACAACCGAAAACCATCGCGGTCGTACGGCCCGATGGCGAACTCTGCCATGTGGCACACGAAGCCGGCCGGACCGTTTGGGACTACGTCCTAGCCTGCGCGCCCAACACCGCCCACGATTGGGCATGGGTTGCGCAGCCCGACGGCCGGACGTCGCGCGTGGGCATCGCCCCCTGGAATGGCCATCCTTCCGACGAACCGGCTCCCGGCGCATGGATCTGGGCAGCGCCGCGCGGCATGACCGAACTGGTCGACGCGTCGGAAGGCATCATCAAGTTCCTTGCGACGCAAGGCCCGTCGCCCCAGGCAGCAACGCTGCGCGCAACCACTGCGGCGCTTGCGCCCGCAAAGCCGCTCATCGCGACCAGTCCACCCGCTCTGCCGTCAGTGCCACCGGAAAGCATCATCTCCGTGCGCTCCGACGCTTCGGCCCCGCAGTACAAGGCACCGCGCACGAGCAGCAACGACTGGGGCGAAACAGGCTTGCTCCAAACGCCCACGGCACGCATGGGCGAGGCCGGTGATTTCCGCACATCGATCAGCCATGTGTCGCCCTATACGCGACTGAACGTGATGTTCCAGCCACTGGACTGGCTGGAGGCGGGCTTTCGCTATACCTCAGTCAGCAACCGCACCTATTTCGCCAATACCCCGGGCCAGAGCTACAAGGACAAGAGCATCGACATGAAGGTGCGACTGCTGCGCGAATCGGCCTATGTGCCGGAATTAGCGCTGGGCTTTCGCGACCTCGGGGGCACCGGCCTCTTCTCCTCCGAGTACCTTGTCGCTAACAAACGTTACGGCGATCTCGACTTCAGCCTCGGCATCGGCTGGGGGTACATGGGCAGCAGCGGGAACATCCGAAATCCCTTGCTCGCACTGAGCAACCGCTTCAGAACCCGCTCCGCCAGTTCGTCGACGGGTGGCGAAGCAAACTTCAACTCCTTCTTCCGGGGCCCGGCAGCGCTCTTCGGCGGCGTTGAATGGCGCACCCCCTGGGATCCCCTGACCGTCAAGCTCGAGTACGAAGGCAACAACTACAAGAACGAGCCCCAGCAAAACAACCAGGTTCAGCGCTCGCCCTTCAACGTCGGGCTGGAATATCGCTACTCACCCGGCGTCGCGTTCACCGCCGGCCTGGAGCGCGGCAACAAAGTGATGGTGGGCCTGACCCTGTCCACCAACATGGCGAACATGCGGTCCAGCAAGCCCGCAGACCCACCGCCACCCCGCTTTACACCGGAGGCGCCGGCCAATCCACCCGGCTGGGCCGCCACCGCTGCGGAGATCCAGGCACGCACCGAATGGACCGTGCAGCGCATCGCGCCGCAAGGTGACAGCGCACACGTGTGGATCACCGAAAGTCACACGGTGTACCGCGAGGCCCGTGTGCAGCAGGTCATTGCCGTCATGCATCGCGA
>NZ_CALRZC010000046.1:0-43706 GCF_943372545.1 Variovorax sp. YR752
CCGCGGCGTCTCGTCGAGGTGGCTGCGCAGGTGCCCGCATGAGCGCGCCGGGCCGCTCCCAAGCGCTCATCCCGCAGCACGCAGTGCGGAGGGTAGTCCAGTGAGCGCGCCGGGCCGCTCCCAAGCGCTCATCCCGCAGCACGCAGTGCGGAGGGTCGACCAGTGAGCAACATCGACGCCGACCTGATCCGCCGCATCCACGACGACCTGCGCGACGACCTCGACGAGGAGATCGAGCTCGAGCTGGAGGACCGCCAGCTCGAGCGCATCGCCGAGGACGGCACGCCGCGCCCGCCGGAAGACCGCGAGGCCCGCCACGCCTACTTCCGCGAGCTGTTCCGCCTGCAGGGCGAGCTGGTCAAGCTGCAGGACTGGGTGGTGGCCACGAAGCACAAGGTGGTGATCCTGTTCGAGGGCCGCGACGCCGCCGGCAAGGGCGGCGTGATCAAGCGCATCACCCAGCGGCTGAACCCGCGCGTGTGCCGTGTTGCCGCGCTGCCGGCGCCGAACGACCGCGAGCGCACGCAGTGGTACTTCCAGCGCTACGCCTCGCACCTGCCGGCCGGCGGCGAGATCGTGCTGTTCGACCGCAGCTGGTACAACCGCGCCGGCGTCGAGCGGGTGATGGGCTTCTGCAGCGACGACCAGTACGAGGAGTTCTTCCGCTCTGCCCCGGAGTTCGAGCGCATGCTGGTGCGCTCGGGCATCCAGCTGATCAAGTACTGGTTCTCGATCTCCGACGACGAGCAGCGGCTGCGCTTCCTCGGCCGCATCCACGACCCGCTGAAGCAGTGGAAGCTCAGCCCGATGGACCTGGAGTCGCGCAGGCGCTGGGAGGAGTACACGCGCGCCAAGGAGATCATGCTCGAGCGCACCCACATCCCCGAGGCGCCGTGGTGGGTCGTGCCGGCCGACGACAAGAAGAAGGCGCGGCTGAACTGCATCCACCACCTGCTCGCGCAGATGCCCTACCAGGAGGTCGAGCGCACATCGATCGCGATGCCCGAGCGCGAACGCCATGAGGACTACGAGCGGCAGCCGGTGCCGCCCGAGATGATCGTGCCGGCCGCCTACTGAGCGCCGCAACCACCGACCGCCGCACCGCCAGCGAGCGGTCGCCGCGCCATCTTGGGGCGCCCGGCACGCCAGCGGCCTGCGTCGATTGGCACGCTCCCTGCTAGCACACTGCCCGGGAGCAGTGTCAGTGCTGCAGTCCGAAATGGTTGGCTAGGGTTCCGATCCGCCTCGCGCGGATGCTGGTCCGAGAGCTGACGACCTCCAGGTTGGGGGTTACACGGCGGGACAAAAGCCCGGGAGAGCGGCGTCAACGGCGTCTGGCTGCTCCCGCGTGCCCGCCAACCCCAACCGGAGTGCCACCGATGATCTCCCGCCGAATCCTGGCTGCTGCCTCGCTCAGCCTTGCTGCCCTGCTGGCCACGCCGGCCAGCGCCGCGCCCAAGACCAGCTTCAACGTCTGCTGGACCATCTACGCCGGCTGGATGCCGTGGGACTACATCCAGGCCAAGGGCGTGATCGACAAGTGGGCGAAGAAGTACGGCGTCACCGTCAAGGTGACCCAGCTGAACGACTACGTCGAGTCGCTGAACCAGTACACCGCCGGCAAGTTCGACGGCTGCACGATGACCAACATGGACGCGCTGACGGTGCCCGCCGCCGGCGGTGTCGACAGCACGGCGCTGATCGCGGGCAGCTACTCGAACGGCAACGACGGCATCGTGCTCAAGGGCGCCGGCAAGACGATGAAGGACATCAAGGGCCAGCCGGTGAACCTGGTGCAGTTCTCGGTCTCGCACTACCTGCTGGCGCGCGGCCTGGACTCGGTCGGCCTGCGCGAACGCGACGTCAAGGTCGTCAACACCTCGGACGCCGACATCGTCGGCGCCTTCGGAACGCCCAAGGTCAGCTCGGTCGTCACCTGGAACCCGCAGCTCGCCACCGTCGCCGCCACGCCCGGCGCCACGATGGTGTTCGACTCGAGCAAGGTGCCCGGCGAGATCATCGACCTGATGGTCGTCAACACCGCGACGCTGAAGGACAACCCCGCGCTGGGCAAGGCGCTGACCGGCGCGTGGTTCGAGATCATGGCGCTGATGAAGGCCAAGGACAAGGACGCCCTGACCCTCATGGCCAAGGCCTCGGGCACCGACCTGCCCGGCTACGAGGCGCAGCTGAAGACCACCGAGATGATGTACACGCCGGCCGACATGCTCGCCTTCGTCAGCAGCCCCAAGCTGCCCGAGACGATGAAGCGCGTCTCGCAGTTCTCGTTCGACAAGAAGCTGCTCGGTGACGGCGCCAGGAGCGCCGACGCGATCGGCGTCGCCTTCCCCGGCGGCAAGGTCAACGGCAATGCGAAGAACGTGAAGCTGCGCTTCGACCCCAGCTACCTGCAGATGGCCGTCGACGGCAAGCTCTGAGCCGCCGGCACGCCGCCATGCGCTTCATCAATCGCCAACCCGGCGCCGGCGGGCGGTGGCTGCTCGCGCTGCTGCCACTGATCCTGCTGGTGGCCGTCTATGCGGTGGCGTCGTCGCTGCGCCTGGCGGAGAACCCGGACGACAAGCTGCTGCCGGGTGCGTCGTCGATGGTCGAGGCCATGCGGCAGCTGGCCTTCACCGAGGACGAGCGCACCGGCGACGTGCTGCTGTGGTCCGACACCGCAGCCAGCCTGCAGCGGCTGCTGCTCGGCATCGGCGTGGCGGCCGTCGTGAGCCTGTGCCTGGGCATCGCCGCCGGCACCTTCCCGCTGCTGGGGGCGACGCTGTCGCCGCTGCTCGCGGTGGTGTCGATGATCCCGCCGCTGGCCATCCTGCCGATCCTGTTCATCGTCTTCGGCCTCGACGAGCTGTCCAAGGTGATGCTGATCGTCATCGGCATCACGCCGGTGCTGGCGCGCGACCTCGAGCAGCGCGCGCGCGAGATCCCGCGCGAGACCTTCGTCAAGGCGCAGACACTCGGCGCGAACAGCTGGACGGTGGTGCTGCGCGTGGTGCTGCCGGTGCTGCTGGCGCGGCTTTTTGTCTCGCTGCAGCTGATGCTCGGCGCGGCCTGGCTGTTCCTCATCTCGGCCGAGGCGATCTCCGCGACCAGCGGGCTGGGCTACCGCATCTTCCTGGTCCGCCGCTACATGTCGATGGACATCATCCTGCCCTACGTCGCGTGGATCACGCTGCTGGCATGGGCCATGGACCAGGGCCTGAAGCGGCTGCACCGCCGGATCTTCCCGTGGTCGGAAGGCGGCGGATCATGAGCTTCGTCGAGGTGCGCAACGTCTGGCAGCGCTACGGCAGCCACGTCGTGCTCGAGGGGCTGAACCTCAGCGTCGAGGAGGGCGAGTTCTGCACGCTGGTCGGAGCCTCCGGCTGCGGCAAGTCCACCTTCCTGCGGCTGCTGCTCGGCCAGGAGCGGCCGAGCAAGGGGCAGCTGCTGCTGGACGGCGTGCCGCTCGCGGCGGAGCCGGATGCCAGCCGCGGCGTGGTGTTCCAGCGCTACTCGGTGTTCCCGCACCTGACGGTGCTGGACAACGTGGCCATCGGCCTGGAACTGCCGGCGGCGCCCTGGCTGGGCCGGCTGTTCGGCGCCCGCAAGCGCGCCGCCCGCGAGGCCGCCGCGCAGATGCTGCAGCGCGTGGGCCTGGGCGCGTCGCTAGCGCGCTATCCGCACCAGCTCTCCGGCGGCATGCAGCAGCGGCTGGCGATCGCCCAGGCGCTGATCACGCGGCCGCGCATGCTGCTGCTCGACGAGCCCTTCGGCGCCCTCGACCCGGGCATCCGCAAGGACATGCACGAGCTGCTGCTGGAGCTGTGGCGCGAGACGCGGCTGACCGTCTTCATGGTCACGCACGACCTGTCGGAAGGCTTCCACCTCGGCACGCGCCTGCTGGTGTTCGACAAGCTGCGCATCGACCCGCACGAGCCGCTGGCCTACGGCGCGCGCATCACCTACGACATCCCCCTCAACCCCGGGCGCAGCGGCGCCCCGGCACTGCCGGCAGATCTGCCGGCGAGGAGCCCCGCATGAACGACGACACCCCCGACCTGCACACCACGCTGTACGAAGAGACCGTGCCCGGCGGCGGCCAGCTCTCGTTCGTGCTCAAGCGCGGCCAGGTGCTGCGCCTGACCGACCTGGAAGGCGGCGCGAACGTCAGCATGATGCTGCTCAACGCGCAGCAGCCCAGCGAACGGCTGAACCTGCCCGACACGCTGAAGGGCCAGCACACCTTCCGCCTGACCGCCGGCCACTGCCTGTACTCGGATATGGGCCGCGTGCTGGCCGCGATCGTCTCCGACAGCTGCGGCTGGCACGACAGCGTGGGCGGCGTGCTGAACGCCGAAGAAGTGCAGGCCAGGTACGGCAGCGGCCGTTACCAGGAGCTGCGCAACGGCTTCTTCCGCAATGGATGCGACAACCTGCTGGTCGAACTCGGCAAGTGGAACCTCGACCTGCCCGACCTGCTGATGGTGGTCAACCTGTTCAGCAAGGTCACGGTCGATGCCGACGGCGCCTTCCACTTCGTGCCCGGACATTCGAAGGCCGGCGATCACGTCGCGCTCTACGCACCGATGGACACGCTGGTGGTGCTGACCGCGCTGCAGCACCCGATGGACCCCGAGCCGCAGTACCGGCCGCGGCCGGTGAAGCTGGCGTGGACTGCCTCGCACAGCGACGGCATCAGCACCGCCTGCCGGCAGTCGCGCCCCGAGAACGCGCGCGCCTTCCACAACACCGAACGCTTCCACCTGTGAACACCATGAGCCCGTCCCTCACGCCCAGCGCGCGGTCGCCGGAGACCGCCGTGTTCCGCCATGTCATCCCGGCCGGCGAGCCCTACCTGTTCGAGCTGAAGGCCGGGCAGACCCTGCGCCTGCTCGACCTCGAAGGCAACCAGGCCGTCGACACGCTGTTCTACAGCGCCGCCCGCCCGAGCGAGCGCTACGACCCGCAGCGCACGCTGCGCCGCCAGAACAACGTCTACCTGACCACCGGCAGCGTGCTGTACTCCAACCTCGGCAACCCGCTGCTGACCATCGTGGCCGACACCTGCGGGCGCCACGACACGCTGGGCGGCGCCTGCGCGCAGGAGAGCAACAGCGTGCGCTACGCGCTCGGCAAGCGCTACATGCACAGCTGCCGCGACAACTTCCTGTGCGCCTGCCTGCACGACGGCCGGCTCGGCAAGCGCGACATCGGCGCCAACATCAACTTCTTCATGAACGTGCCGGTCACCGAAGCCGGCGGCCTGACCTTCGAGGACGGCGTCTCCGGCCCCGGCAAGTACGTCGAGCTGCGCGCGGAGATGGACGTGATCGTGCTGATCTCCAACTGCCCGCAGCTCAACAACCCGTGCAACGGCTGGAACCCGACGCCAGCCGAAGTGCTGGTGTGGAACTGACCATGTTCGACAAGGTCCTGATTGCCAACCGCGGCGCGATCGCCTGCCGCATCCTGCGCACGCTTCGCGCCCTGCACGTCAAGGGCGTGGCGGTGTATGCCGAGGCCGACGTCGCCAGCCTGCACGTCAGCGATGCCGACGAGGCGGTGGAACTGGGCGACGGCCCGGCTGCGGGCACGTATCTCGCGGTCGACAAGCTGCTGCGCATCGCCCGCGAGACCGGGGCGCAGGCCATCCACCCGGGCTACGGCTTCCTGTCCGAGAACGCCGCCTTCGCGCAGGCCTGCGAAGACGCCGGCATCGTGTTCGTCGGCCCGACGCCGCAGCAGCTGCGCGTGTTCGGCCTCAAGCACACGGCGCGCGCGCTGGCCCGCGAGCAGGGCGTGCCGCTGCTCGAAGGCACCGACCTGCTGCCCGACGTCGCCGCGGCGCTGGCGGCCGGCGAGCGGGTCGGCTACCCGGTGATGCTCAAGAGCACCGCCGGCGGCGGCGGCATCGGCATGCGCGTGTGCCAGTCGGCCGACGAGCTGGCGCAGGCCTTCGCGGTGGTGCAGCGCCTGGGCCAGAACAACTTCAGCGATGCCGGCGTGTTCATCGAGAAGTACATCGAGCGGGCCCGCCACCTCGAGGTGCAGGTGTTCGGCGACGGCCGCGGCGAGGTGCTCGCGCTCGGCGTGCGCGACTGCTCGGTGCAGCGGCGCAACCAGAAGGTGCTCGAGGAAACGCCGGCGCCCGGCCTGCCCGAGGGCATGGCCCAGGCGCTGTGCGACGCGGCCGTGACGCTCGCACGCGCGGTCGACTACCGCAGCGCCGGCACGGTCGAGTTCGTCTACGACAGCCAGGCGCAGCGCTTCTACTTCCTCGAGGTCAACACGCGCCTGCAGGTGGAGCACGGCGTGACCGAGCAGGTCTGGGGCGTGGACCTGGTGCGCTGGATGATCGAACTGGCCGCGGGCACGCTGCCGCCGCTGGCGGAGCTGGCCCGCGGCCTGCAGCCCAGCGGCCACGCGATCCAGGCCCGCCTGTATGCCGAAGACCCGGGCCGCGACTTCCAGCCCAGCCCGGGGCTGCTGACCGAGGTCGAGTTCCCGCCGGCCGACGGCCGCAGCCTGCGCATCGACACCTGGGTGCAGGCCGGCTGCGAGATCCCGCCGTTCTTCGACCCGATGATCGCCAAGCTGATCGCCTGGGCGCCGGACCGCGAGGCCGCCCGCGCCGCGCTCGACGGCGCGCTGGCCGGCACGCGCCTCTATGGCGTCGAGACCAACCGCAGCTACCTGCGGCAGATCCTCGCCGACGCGCCGTTCGCCGAGGGCCGGCCGTGGACGCGCTGCCTCGAAGGCCTGGCCTACCGCAGCACGGCGTTCGACGTGCTGTCCGCCGGCACGCAGACCACCGTGCAGGACTGGCCGGGCCGGCTCGGGCACTGGGCGGTCGGCGTGCCGCCGTCCGGCCCGATGGACGATCGTGCGCTGCGCCTGGGCAACCGGCGGCTCGGCAACCCCGAGGGCGCGGCCGGCCTCGAGATCACGATGAGCGGACCGCAGCTGCGCTTCCGCACCGACGCGGTGGTCGCGGTGACCGGCGCGCTGCTGCCGGTGCTGCTGAACGGCGTGGCGCAGGCGATGGACACCGCCCTGTTCGTGCCGGCCGGCAGCACGCTGGCGCTCGGCGCGATCAGCGGCAGCGGTGCGCGCAGCTACCTGCTGCTGCGCGGCGGGCTGCAGGTGCCGGACTACCTGGGCAGCAAGAGCACCTTCACGCTCGGCCTGTTCGGCGGCCACGGCGGCCGCGCGCTGCGCGCCGGCGACGTGCTGCACCTGCAGCCGCTGGCCGACGCCCACGCCGACGCGAGCACCGGCGCCACGCTGCTGCCGGCCCTTTGCACCGCGCTGCCCGCGCTGCGCACGCTGCGGGTGGTGTACGGGCCGCACGGCGCGCCGGAGTACTTCACCCCCGAGTCCATCGCGACCTTCTTCGCCAGCGACTGGGAAGTGCACTTCAACTCCAGCCGCACCGGCGTGCGGCTGATCGGCCCCAAGCCGGAGTGGGCGCGCGACAGCGGCGGCGAGGCCGGGCTGCACCCCTCCAACATCCACGACAACCCCTACGCCGTCGGCGCGGTCGATTTCACCGGCGACATGCCGGTGATCCTCGGGCCGGACGGGCCGAGCCTGGGCGGCTTCGTCTGCCCGGTCACGGTCATCGAGGCCGACCTGTGGCAGCTCGGGCAACTCAAGGCGGGTGACCGCGTGCGCTTCGTGCCGGTGGACCTGGCCACTGCACGGCAGCTCGCCGACGCGCGCAGCGCCGAGATCGCGGCGCTGGCGCCGGTGGAGACCGGCTGGCAGCCGGCGCCGCTGGCATCGCCGGTGGTGCTGGACCTCGGCACCGGCGGCAAGCGGCTGGTGGCGCGCCTGTCCGGCGACACGCACCTGCTGCTGGAAGTGGGCCCGCCCGAGCTCGACCTGGTGCTGCGCTTCCGTGCGCACGCGCTGATGCAGGCGCTGGAGGCAAAAGGCCTCGCCGGTGTGATCGACCTGACCCCGGGCATCCGCTCGCTGCAGGTGCACTACCAGCCGCGCGTGCTGCCGCTGGCGCGCCTGCTCGATCTGATCGCCGGCGAATGGGAGCGTGTCTGTGAGGCGCACGACCTGGCCGTTCCCTCGCGCACGGTGCACCTGCCGCTGTCGTGGGACGACCCGGCGTGCCGCCTCGCGATCCAGAAATACATGACGACGGTGCGCAAGGACGCGCCCTGGTGCCCGAGCAACCTCGAGTTCATCCGCCGCATCAACGACCTGCCCGACGAAGCCGCGGTGTGGCGCACCGTCTTCGACGCCTGCTACCTGGTGATGGGGCTGGGCGACGTCTACCTCGGCGCGCCGGTGGCCACGCCGCTGGACCCGCGCCACCGCCTGGTGACCACGAAGTACAACCCGGCGCGCACCTGGACGGCGGAGAACTCGGTGGGCATCGGCGGCGCCTACCTGTGCATCTACGGCATGGAAGGCCCGGGCGGCTACCAGTTCGTCGGCCGCACGCTGCAGATGTGGAACCGCTACCGCCGCGTCGCCGCGTTCGACGGCAAGCCGTGGCTGCTGCGCTTCTTCGACCAGATCCGCTTCCACCCGGTGAGCGCGGACGAACTGCTGCGCATCCGCCGCGACTTCCCGCTCGGCCGCCACCCGCTGCGCATCGAGACGGGCGAACTGCGGCTGGCCGACTACGAGGCCTTCCTGGCGGCCGAGGCCGAGGGCATCGCCGCGTTCCGTGCGCGCCAGCGGGCGGCCTTCGATGCCGAGCGGCAGCGCTGGACGGCCAGCGGCCAGGCGCAGTTCGACAGCGAGAGCGTCGCCGCCGAACTGGGCGACGACGTGCCGCTGGGCGAAGGCCAGCACGCGGTGGAGAGCCACATCGCCGGCAACCTGTGGCAACTGCACGTGGCCGTGGGCCAGCGCGTCGCCGCGGGCGAGACGCTGGCGGTGCTGGAGTCGATGAAGATGGAGATTTCGCTCGAGTCGCCCTGTGCCGGCGTGGTGCGTGAGCTGCGCGCGCAGCCGGGCTCCACGGTGCGTGCGGGGCAGTGCCTGGTGGTCATTGACGCCGTGTGAGCGACGCGGGGGTGAGGCCGCGCGCGGCCCCACCCCAGCGCGTCAGCCGAAGCGCGGCAGCAGCGTCTTGCTGAACACCGACGCACCGCCGAGGTCGCGCAGGTCCACCGTCATCGCCGCGCTGCGTGCGTCGATGTTGACCTCGCCGAAGAACTGCAGCCCGGCATAGGGCGACAGGTTGACCTGCCCGGCCGGCGGCGCCTTCTGGAACACCACCTGCGGGCCGAAGGTGCCGTCGAGCGTGTTCGGCCCGAAGCTGCCGGCGTTCAGCGGGCCGGAGACAAACTCCCAGAAGCCCTCGAAGTCGTTGAACGCGGCGCGCTGCGGGTCGTAGTAGTGGGCGGCGCAGTAGTGCACGTCGGCCGTCAGCCAGACGGTGTTGCGCACCCGCTGGTGGCGGATGAAGCGCAGCAGCTCGGCGACTTCCAGCTCGCGGCCCAGCGGCCCGCTGGCGTTGCCGTTGGCGATGGCTTCCCAGCGCGGCAGGCCCGAGGCGTTGGTGCCGTCGCCGATGTTCAGGCCGATCGGCATGTCGGCAGCGATCACCTTCCACACGGCCTTGGACTTGTCGAGGCCGCGCTTGAGCCACTCGAGTTGCTCGCGGCCGAGGAAGGCGGTGTCGGCGCCGGGCACCGGCTGCAGGTTGTCGGTGTTCGGGCCGCGGTAGCTGCGCATGTCGATGACGAACACCTCGAGCAGCGGGCCGTGCGAGAACTTGCGGTAGACGCGCTGCGACTCGCGCGCGTCGAACGGGCGCAGCGGCGCGTAGTCGAGGAAAGCGCGGGTGCCGCGGGCGGTGAGCAGCGGCACGTTCTTCTCGGTGTAGCGCGTGTCGGCCGACAGGTCCTTCGAGTCGGACCAGTTGTTGACGACCTCGTGGTCGTCCCACTGCCAGATCTGCGGCACCTCGGCGTTGAAGCGGCGCACGTTCTCGTCGAGCAGGTTGTAGCGGTAGCGGCCGCGGAACTCGTCCAGCGTCTCGGCCACCTTGCTGACCTCGGGCGTGACGATGTTCTGCCACAGGCGCCCGCCCTCGGCGGTGACGCTCTCGCGGATCGGCCCGTCGGCATAGATGGTGTCGCCGCTGTGGATGAAGAATCGCGGCTGGCGCTGGCGCATGCTCTCGTAGATCTTCATGCCGCCGAAGGCCGGGTTGATGCCCCAGCCCTGGCCGGCAGTGTCACCACCCCAGACGAAACGCAGGTCGCTCAGGCGGCCGTTGCCGTGGCGGCCGCTGTGCCAGCCGTCGTCGTCGTGGCCGCGCGATGCGGGCGGCGTGATCAGGCGGCCGAGCACCGGCTCGGAGAGCGCGCGGTCATTGGCCAGCGACTGGAAGGACACGCGCACGAACACCTCGCGGTCGTCGGGCAGGCCGGTGAGGTCTTGCCGCGCGATGAAGTCGGCATCGGGCAGCGCATAGGGGCCGACGATGCGGGTGGACTGCGCGAAGCTGCGGTCCAGGCTCCAGTCGACCAGCAGGCGCGCGGCGCGGTCGCTGCGGCTCCAGACGAGCACCGAACCATCGGCCGGGTCACCGAACTGCAGGCCTTGCGCGGCCACGGGCCGCGACGCATCGGCCGCGATCAGCGCTGGCGCGGCCAGGCTGCCGGCGGCGGCGGTGCCGAACTGGAGGAACCGGCGGCGGCCGGTGAGAAGGGATGAGGTCATGGGCTGCGCTCCTGGGGTGAACCAGCCCGCAGGCTAGGAAGCGCAGATGGCAGGGGCGTGACCGAGTGGTGACGGGGGGTGTCGCAACATTCTGCTGCCAAGAGTTCGGAGTCAAACACGAGCGAGCGGGGATTTGCAGCCGTCCAGAGATGCCCGCAGACCTGACCTGCCCTTCAAGGCTGCCGCCCAGCCGCGAGATACACCGTTCGGCTTGCCACTTCAGAGAAGAAGGCGACCCATTCGGAGCATGTGATGCACTTTAAATCTCAGTAGAGCGCCTGGCGGCGCGGTCCTTACGCACTTAGTCCGACAGCAGCCAAAAATAGTCATCTGGCTGCGCCGTGACCCACGCGGGAGGGCATCAGCGACTCCCTTCCGAGAAGAGTACAACCTCGATGGTCCGAACGAGTATTGACAGATCAAGCGCTAGGGACACATTCTTAATGTAGTAGAGATCGTATTCGTGCTTAATGCGAGCATCCTCAACGCTTGCACCATACGAATACATGACTTGAGCCCACCCTGTCACACCGGGTTTGACGAGATTCCGAAGATCGTATGCGGGAATGACTTCTTTCATATGTTCCGCAAAGACTGGTCTCTCGGGGCGTGGACCAACCATGCTCATATCGCCGCGGAGTACGCAAAGCAGTTGGGGTAGCTCATCGATCCTTGACTTTCGAATGAACGATCCAACACGTGTAACTCTTGGGTCGTTCTTAGTTGCCCAGCGCGCGACACCATCCCTTTCAACATCGTTTCGCATGCTCCGAAACTTGAGGACATGAAATGTCCGACCACCTAAGCCGACGCGCTCCTGCCGATACAGCACCGGACCTGGTGAGTCCAACTTTATGGCTATCGTCACCAGTACCATGACCGGCAACTGGAGGACCAGAAGCAGGCCGGAGGCAACCACGTCAAAGGCTCGCTTGACGATTCTCTGCGCGCGACTAGCTCTACGAGTTCGCCGCAACGTTTCGATTCCGCCAGTTCCTAGTAGCCATAGGGGAACTCTTCCTGCTCTGTCGTCGATGAACTCAGTTGCCGATTGCACGTCCTTAGCGCAGCGCACGCCAGAAAGCGCTTGAATCTTTCGTAGCACTGCTGATCGGTCGTCCGAAACTAGGACCTTATCGATCTTCCCAGCTCTCAGGAGAGAAGCGGCGCGCGACAGATCGGGAGGCGAAGTTTCCTCAAGATCAATCACCTCGACCACGTCAGCAATGCGCATTCCCTTTCCCACTAGCTCATCTCGAATCGATGCCGCCGTTCGGGCTTCTGCGACGAGAACCACCCTAGGTTGAATGCCTCTTGAACGACGCCTGACGACTGAAGCAACCAGCGCACAAGCGATAGTCAGAATAGCCAATCCCGCAAGTACTTTGCCGGTAGTCGCAGAGCCCGCAAACCAAGAGTCACGAGTGGCCAGGAACGAAGCCGTGGCAGTCAAGGCAACGACGCTCGCTGATGCGAAGGCGACGACGGTTGTGGGGAACCCGACACGACGCTCAGGCTCAAGCGGGGCGACGACGATGGCCTCGACAATCGGCTCACGAAGCGGAGGCATAGGCAATCGCTGGGGAATGACCATCGGTCGCGCAGCAGCCTTCTCTCTTAGAGGCGGAGGCTCAATCCTTGAGATCGCTTCGTCAGACTTGAGTGCGACGCGCCCATCACGCAGCAGAAAACCCTTGTACTGGCCAGCACGATCGTAGACTCGCTCTCGATCATCGACAAAGCCTACGGTTTGGCCGTCCAAAGCAAAGACGTGGCCATCTTCAATGAAGGCCACCGCGTCACCTTGGGATCGAAAGATGAACCGTGCATTCGACATGGCACTCAACCCTTCGACGCGGCATAAATACCAACTATTGCGATGACGACACCGAGTGCAATCAACACGACGCCCCCAACTGATGGCGTCGGCGTCGACAAGTTGACTCCAATGCCTACGGCAACGCTACTTACCAGTTGCATAAACGCGCCCAGTCGCGCGGCCCACTTCTTATTCGCGTATGCGCGCTCGAAGTCTTCATAGATGCTCAACTGTTGTTCCAAGGCTGCAACAGAGTTCCGAAGCAACTCGTTCTCACCTCGCTTGCTGATCTCCTCTTCGTACTTGAGGTTCGCTAGGCGAAGTCGCTCGGCAGCTTTTTCAAGTTCGTAGTACTGATGCACAAGCATCTTTACCGCTGGCGCACTGCCTACGATGTCCTCTATCGAAACACTTCCTATCCCGTCTGGGTCGAGCCCGAGGATCTTGCCAACGCTAGGAGGAACACGGGCGTCTCTCTGATGTTCTGACAAGGCAGTCTCCGTTCAAACACCACCAGTACGGCAACTTGGCGATTGGCACCGGCGCCGCCTTCAGCGCGCTAGTTTCAACCGTCCCGCCACGCTCAGCGAAGACCGGGAGTGTCCCCAACTTTACTAGTCTGCAATCCAACAACGGCTTGTTGCCGGAGTGTTGGCAAGAGCTTCGGCTTGCGCCGGTTGGCCGCCGATCCGAGCGCTCTCATCTCAACAGTACGCAAACGGCTCGTCCCCGGTCAGCACTTTCTAGTCAACTCGCGCGCGTGGTTCGCGAGTTCGGCGGAGTTTGGGAAGGTCCGGAAGGTGACTTTCTCAATCGGCGATGCATGGCCGCGAGCGCCTATAGACCTCACCTTTTCTTTCCAGTCTTCCGCCTCAGCCCGCCCCGGCCACTCCCCCACCCCGAGCACCGCTTGCCCGTGCTCCCCCAGCCGCGGCGTCGAGCGCGCGAATCACCTCGGCACTCGGGCGCCGCAGGGTCCAGGTCTCGATGGCCGCATCGATCTCGGCCACGCGGCCGTCGTTGGGGGCCAGCCGCGCCAAGTCCGCTCGGTCAATGCTACTCAGCCCTGCGCGGTGGCCACATGTGACCCGGTTGCCGGCACGCGATGCCCAGGGCCAACGCCGTGCTGAGAAACCACAAGCCGCCCGCCGCAGTAACAGCTTCGCCAGCCTTCATGTCGCTCGGCGAGAAGCCCTGTTCGTTCTATGGCTGCCGAGGTGATCTCAGGCGTCACGAAAAGGCTGACATCCAACTCGATGGGCGTGCAAGGCAAAGCCGTCTTGCGTTAGCTCCTAGGGCAACGTGGTCAACGCCACTTCCAGGAGATGGCGAACGGCAGTTCCCAAGTGCGCTCACGTCCATTGAATCAGCCCCACCGCTCGGACGTGCCCTCGCACGATATTCTCGGTCTCGCGATTGCCCCTCACAGCCATAGCTCACGAGCTTCCCATTCGCGTCAGTCCCACCCGCCATGAGTCACTCCCCCCAGGACCCGTACCCGATGCCCCGTCGAAAGAACCCTCTCGCCTTGGCCTGCCTGATGTTGCTGGTGCCCGCCTGGCCTGCGGCTCACGCAGCGCCCTCGGCGAGCCAGGCCTTGCGCGCAACCACGGTCTACCCGTCGCCTGACGTCACGCCGATCACGAATGGCGTGGTCCTCGTCCGCGGCAGCAAGGTGGCCTCGGTCGGCCCCGCCGACAAGGGCTCCGAAGCCACACCATCGCTCGCTCCGCAGTGCGATGGCGGCGTCATCCTCGCGGGCTTCCAGAACAGCCACGTCCACCTGATCGGCAGCACGTTCGGCAACGCTCGCACGCGGCCTGCGGTAGCGCTCGAGGCAGGCCTCACGGAGCTGGCCACACGCTGGGGCTTCACCACCGTCTTCGACATCGCCTCCGATCGCGACAACACGCTGGCCTTGCGCGCACGCGTCGACAAGGGCGAACTCGCGGGGCCTCGCATCCTCACCGCCGGCTGGGCGCTGTTTCCGCACGACGGCCTGCCGATGTACCTCGATCACCTCGATCCGGCGTTCCGCAACAAGCTGCCGCAGCCCGACTCGGTGGACGCTGCCCTGGCCACCGTGCGGCAGAACCTCGACGCCGGCGCCGACGCGACCAAGCTGTTCATCGCCGCGCCCCAGGGCGAGGGCAAGGTCAAGCGCATGCGGGCCGACATCGCCGCCGCTGCCGCGCAGGCCACGCACCGGCGCGGCAAGCTGGTCTTCGCGCACCCCACCGACTTCGACGGCGTGCAGGCCGCGCTGAACGCGCAGGTGGACATCCTGGCCCACCCGCCGCTGGGCATGCCGGCGCCCTGGCCGAAGCCGCTGCTCGACCAGCTGCGCGCCAACGGGGTCTCGATGATCCCCACGCTCAAGCTGCTGTGCCACGAGCTGGCCAAGGAGCAGGTGCCGAAGGAGATTGCCGAGCGCATCGTCAACGAAAGCGTGCAGGAGTTCGGCCAATTCGCCGCGGCCGGCGGCACCGTGCTGTTCGGCACCGACGTCGACTACATGACCGACACCGACCCCACCGAAGAGTACGAGCTGATGGCGCAGGCGGGCATGAGCCCCATGCAGATCCTGGCCTCGCTCACCACGGCGCCGGCGGCGCGGTGGAACGAATCCGGCCGGCGCGGGCGCATCGCGCCGGGGTTCGACGCCGACCTGGTGGTGCTGGAGGCCGACCCCGCTCAGGACGCCAGGAACTTCGCTGCGGTGAAGTGCGTGGTGCGCGGCGGAAAGCTGATCTACGCCAGATGACCTGCGCCTGAGGCATCTTCCGCCGGCACCGCGATGCCCAGCGCCAAGGCCGTGCTGAGGAACCACAGGATCTCGAAGGCCGAGAGCCGGCCCGCCACGGCCGCTTCGCCAACGTTCATGGCGCGCTGCGTCCAGGCGGTCGCCAGCCCAGCCATCTTCGGGCGCGAGAGCACCACGGGCTCGGGTGCCTGCGTGAGCTGGTAGCGACCGTTGATCGTGCGCGGCGAGACGCCCTGGTCGATGAGCGCGTGCGTCATGCCCCACAGCACGGTCGAGAGCTGCAAGGCGTGCGTCGCACCCGGCCACGACAGGTCGGCGGGCGCACGCTTCGGGTCGGTCAGTTGCAGCGGGCGCGCCAGCAGTTCGGCCTGCGGCAGCGAGCTCGCGATCTCGCCCGTGCGGAAGTCGACGATCATGACGTGCCCGTCACCCAGGCCGAACAGCGTGCGCCGACGCTCGCCGGCGAGCAGGGCGCCGACCAGCAAGTCGCGCAATGCATACAGCGCCACGGGGGCATGCCCGCGCTGCACGGCGCCGCGCGCCAGTTCGTGCAGTGCTGCAGCGGCTTCGAGCATCCCGGTCATCTCGCCGACACGCAGCGGCAAGGCCACCGACAGGCCGCGCGGCGACTTGGCCGGCGTCGCGCCGCGTGGCGTGAGCCGCACCAACACCCGCGGCGGCGAGACGTACTGCGTCCAGTCGTGCGGCACGAACAGCGTGGTGCAGGCGTTGACGTCTTCCACCCAGCGCAGGCTCAAGCCCGCCTGGCCATCGAGCATGCGCGTCATCGAGACCAGCACGGCACGGTCGCGTGCATCGATGCCGAGTGCGGCGATGTCGAGCGCACGCCCCGGTGGCGAGGGGCCAGCTGGCGGCGAACCGGCCGCAGGGGGGCCGAGGTGTCCGGGTTGCTCAGGCATCGGGCGGGTCGACGGGTTGAAGGTGTCGTGGCGGCCAGTCTAGCGACTCGCCTGCCACCCTTCCGCCCCGAGCACCTCTCCCCCATGCTCGCCCAGCCGCGGCGCCGGCGTGCGCAGTCGCCCCGGCGTGGCCGACAGCTTGGGCACGATGCCCGGCACCTTCAGCGGCCGGCCGTCGGCGTCGTGGGTCTGCACGATCATGTCGCGGGCCTGGTACTGCGGGTCGGCGGCGATGTCGGCCACGGTGTAGATGCGCCCGGCCGGCACGGCCGCGGCGTCGAGCGCGCTGATCACCTCGGCGATCGGGCGCCGCACGGTCCAGGCCTCGATGGCCGCGTCGATCTCCGCCACGCGGGCCACGCGGCCGTCGTTGCGCGCCAGCGCGGGGTCGTCGGCCAGGTCGGCACGCTCGATGGCGCGCATCAGGCGCTTGAAGATGCCGTCGCCGTTGCCGCCGATCAGCACGTACGCGCCATCGCCGCAGCGGTAGGCATTGCTCGGCGCGATACCCGGCAGGGCCGAGCCGGCGGCGCCGCGCACCGCGCCGAAGGCGTCGTACTCGGGCAGCAGGCTCTCCATCACGTTGAACACGCTCTCGTACAGCGCCACGTCCACCACCTGGCCTTGCCCGCCGTTGACCTCGCGGTGGCGCAGCGCCATCAGCACGCCGATGACACCGTGCAGCGCGGCCAGCGTGTCGCCGATCGAGACGCCGGTGCGCACCGGCACACGCCCCGGCTCGCCGGTCAGGTGGCGCAGGCCGCCCATCGCCTCGCCGAGCACGCCGAAGCCGGGCTTGTCGCGGTAGGGCCCGGTCTGGCCGTAGCCCGAAACGCGCAGCATCACCAGCTTCGGGTTCAGCGCATGCAGCGCTTCCCAGCCCAGGCCCCAGCCTTCCATCGTGCCGGGCTTGAAGTTCTCGATCAGCACGTCGGCCTGCGCCGCCAGCGCGCGCACCGCGGCCTGGCCTTCGGCAGTGCGCAGGTCCAGCGCCACCGAGCGCTTGTTGCGCGACTGCACCTCCCACCACACCGAGGTGCCCTCGCGCAGCAGCCGCCAAGTCCGCAGCGGGTCGCCGCCCTCGAGCGGCTCGATCTTGATCACGTCGGCGCCGAAGTCGGCCAGCGTCTTGCCGGCGAACGGCCCGGCGATGAGCTGGCCGAGTTCCAGCACCTTCAGTCCTGCGAGTGCGTCCATGTCCTGTGTCTCCTGCGCCGCGGCGAGCGCGATTGTCCACGCGGCAGCGGCCGCCTGAAACCAACGAAACGCGAATCACCGGCCCGCGAAGCCGGCGCGAAACCCGCGCCGCGCACAGTGCGCGGCATCGACACGCCACCGAGTGCCACGCCATGCGCCGCTTCACCTTCCTGCTGCTCCTGACCCTGCTGACCGTGCCGGCCTCGCCTGCCTTCGCTGCCAGCGCCGCGGAGGTCGCTGCCGACCTGCGCATGGCCAGCGAGTCCGAACCGATGCGTCGCACCGTCGACCGCTTCGTCGAGCGCGCCCGCCAGGGCGACTCTGCCGGCAGCACGGCGATGCTCAGCCGCGCGCTGGTCGATCGCATCGGCGCGGCCAACGCCGAGCGCGTGGTGCGCGAGCACGTGCTGCCCTTCTTCGCCCGCGGCGGCGAGATCGGCCGCAGCGCCACCATCACCCGCACCACCGACGCCGCCGGCCAGCAGGGCTTTGCCTTCTACCTGTGGCTGGCGCGCGCCGATGGGCAGGCGCGGCCCTTCACCGTCTACGTCGTCGAGGAGCGCGGCGCGCCGGTGATCGCCAACGTCGTGCCCGACCGCCTCGTCGAGGGCCGGCACCGATGAACCCGGGCGCCGCGCGCTTCGCGACGCTGACGCGCGCCGGTGTCGCCTGCACGGTCTACACGCTGCTGGTGGCAGCCGCCTTCTCGGCCTGGCACCTGGCGATCGGCAGCACGCCGATGGCGCTTGCGCTGGTCATCTGCTTCTTGCCGGCCGCGCTGTGCTTCGCCTGCGCGTGCAGCTCGCAGCATGACCGCCGGCAGTACGTCGCGCGGCTGATGGCGGCGGCGCTGATGGCGCCGATCCTGCTGCTGTTCTGGTCGATCGACGGCCCCACCCATGCCGGCCTCGGCATGGCGCTGGCGATCGGCTTCGTGCTGCTGCACGTGGCGGCGTTCCTGCTCGGCCTGCGCTGGCTGGCCGCCTTCAGCACGCGCATCGACCCGGCCGCCGGCACGCCGGTGGCCAGCACCGCCATGCTGGTGCAGCGCCTGATCGCCCTGCCCTCGCTCGGCCTGCCGCTGGATGTTCACGCCGACCCGACACACCACACGCTGCAGTTCGGTTGGAACCCGACCGGGCAGGCGCGACGCCGCCACCGCGTCACGCTGCACCTGCAGACGGATGCTGCGCAGGTGCAGGTGCTCGAGCAGCTGCAGGCCGACGGCGCCGCGCCCGCGGACACCCGCGAGGCCTCGATGCGCTCGCCGGGCGATGCGTTCTTCGACCCGACCCGGCCCGATGCGCAGAAGGTCTGGCTGCGCACCGTGCAGAGCACCATCCTCGATGTCGAGCACCTGGCGGGCGCCCCGGTGGCGCTGGTCGGCGATGCCCTCGCCTGGCGCGGGCCGGCGGCGCGTGTGCTGCCCGACACGGACACGCTGATGGCCTGCCTGGCAAACATCGTCGTGCAGTCGGGCTGGAGCTGGGCGCCGCGGTTGCGCGGCTGATCGTCGCTGCGCTGCGATCAGTTGCGGGCGCTCCGGGCGTCGACCAGCCCAATGGCGGTGACGGCCTGCAGTTCGGCCAGCGTCATGCCCTCGACACAGTCGACGACGCGGGCACCCTGCGGCCCGAGGTCGATCACCGCCAGATCGGTGTACACCCGCGCCACGCAGCCGATCGCAGTCAGCGGGTAGCTGCAGGCCTCGACCAGCTTGCTCTGCCGGGCCTTGGTCAGGTGCTCCATCATCACCAGGGTGCGGCGCGCACCGATGGCCAGGTCCATCGCCCCGCCGACGGCAGGAATCGCATCCGGCGCGCCGGTGTGCCAGTTGGCCAGGTCGCCGCTGGCCGAGACCTGGAAGGCGCCGAGCACGCAGACGTCGAGGTGGCCGCCGCGCATCATCGCGAAGCTGTCGGCATGGTGGAAGAAGCAGCCTCCGGCCTTCAGCGTCACCGGCTGCTTGCCGGCGTTGATGAGGTCGAAGTCCTCCTCGCCCTCGGCCGGTGCCGGGCCCATGCCGAGCACGCCGTTCTCGCTGTGCAGGATGACCTCACGGTCGGCCGGCAGGTGGTTGGCCACCAGCGTCGGCAGGCCGATGCCGAGGTTGACCACTGCGCCATCGGGAATGTCGGCAGCCACACGCTGCGCCATCTGGTCGCGGCTCCATCGCTTCATGCGCTGCTCCTTCATGCCGTCTTGAAGCCGGCGCCGCGCGTCGCCGCGCGCTCGATGCAGACCACGCGCTGCACGAAGATGCCCGGCGTCACCACCGTCTCCGGATCGAGGTGGCCCAGCGGCACGATCTCATGCACGCTGGCGATGGTGCACTTCGCCGCCATCGCCATCACCGGGCCGAAGTTGCGCGCGGTCATGCGGTAGGTCAGGTTGCCCCAGCGGTCGCCGCGCTCGGCCTTGATCAGCGCGACGTCGGCATGGATCGGCGTCTCGAAGACCTGCCAGCGGCCGTCGAGGAAACGTGTCTCCTTGCCTTTCGCGAGCTCGGTGCCGTAGCCAGTGGGCGTGAAGAAGCCGCCGATGCCGGCGCCGGCGGCGCGGATGCGCTCGGCCAGATTGCCCTGCGGCACCAGTTCCAGCTCGAGCTCGCCGGCGCGCCAGGCGCGATCGAAGTGGTGGCTGTCGACCTGGCGCGGGAAGCTGCAGATGATCTTGCGCACCCGCTTCGCGGCGATCAGCGCGGCCAGGCCTGTGTCGCCATTGCCGGCGTTGTTGTTGACGATGGTGAGTTCGCGCGCGCCCTGGGCGAGCAGCGCGTCGGTCAATGCGTCGGGCAGGCCGGCGGTGCCGAAGCCGCCAATCATCACGGTGGCGCCGTCGCGCACGTCGGCCAGCGCCTCGGCGGGCGAGGCCACGGTCTTGTCGATCATCGGGTCGTCTTTCGTCGAAGGGAGCGGGCAGCGCCGGGAAGCGTACTGCCAATCGGATCATCGACGCTGGACTGGCGGCTTCACGCACGCTTCACGTACTTCATGCGCGCTTCGACACAGGCTCCGAGACTGGCACCACGCCCTGCCGATTCAACGGCAAGGCGGACGCCCCTCCACGACCGACCGGACGCCCCGCATGAAGACCTTCCCGAATCGTTCCCTGCTCGTGGCCGCTGCGGCCGCGCTGATGAGCCTGTGCGCGCAGGCCGCGCCTGCCGAAGAGAGCTGGTGGCAGCAGGACGACGGCACGCTGGGCGCCGACGGCCGGGCCATTCCGATCAGCACGATCATCGGCGTGCAGGTGGATGGCGCCGCGTTCTGCGCCGTCGCCGCGTTCCTCTCGGCGCAGGAGAACGTCTGGCTGGTCCGCGGCCAGGTGATCGACGGCCGCCTCGTCGAGGCGAGCCGCACACCGATCCGCGGGCCGGCGGTGGCGCTGGCCCGTGACGACGTCCACCAGCAGGTGCTGCGCGAGCTGCTGCCGAAGCGGCTCGACCCGCCCGACTTCTTCCTGCAGCCGACTGCGCTGGTCAGCCGCCACCGCACGACCTTCGCGCCGCGCGGCAGCTTCGCGGTCTACCAGCCGGCGGCGCAGGCGCCGAGCGCCTCGCTGTGGCTGGACCTGGCGTGGCACTGCGGCGGGGAGGCGGAGGTGGACAGGATGGCGGCTACGGCGCGCTCGGCAGACTAGGGCAGCTCAACACCACGGGGAGGCACGCGTGACGGGTCTCCGGCGGTGAAACTGCGCCATGCGCTCGCGTCCCGACCGACTACCATCGCAGACGTGCGTGACAGACACATGGATTCGGCCCCTGACAGACAACGCCTGAGCGAGTTGCTGGCGCTTGCAGACCCCTCAAGCGGCCATGCGGCTGAATGGGGCTTGCAGGCCGCGCGCGATGCGCTTGCGCTGGCTCGCCAAGGCGGCTGGACAGAGGACGCAGCCAGGGCTGGGACCTGGCTCGCCCGTCATGGCCTTCACCTCGGCCGCTTCCGGGAGTCGCTCGACCAGGCGGTCGACATCCTGCAACAGGAGGCGTCTGCCGCTTCCGCGGAGATTCGCGTGGAGGCGCTGTGTGTTCTGGCGCTGGCCGGAAGCGAGCTGGCGGACTTCGAGCGGGCACTGGATGCGGCGCAAGAGTTGATGGAGCTCACGTCGCACCTGACGGATGCCGACACGGCCTTGCTGGCTGCCGTCTCGATGGCGGTCTGCTTCGAACGCATGGGTGACTCCTGGCAAGCAGTCAGGCTGCTTTCCGAGGCGCTGGCGGACCACGCACCGCAAGCTTCGGATCGGGCCGTGCTGACGGCAAGCAACGCCCTGTGTGCCGTGTGCCCTCATGTCTTCCGCTTGTTGCGGGACTGCGATGCCGAAGCCGAGCGCACCGAGATGCTGGCACTCGGACGGCAGGCGGGTGAGACGGCCCTGCGGCTCGCGCAAGCCAGCGCGAATCCGATTTACGCCGCCAGCGTCCAGGTCAACCTGGCCGAGGCGCTCATCGCCCAGAACGAACTGGCTGTGGCCATCGAACTGCTGCAAGCCGCTCGGGACATGGCTCGCCGCCAGAGCATGGGGTCGCTCGAGTGGAGCGCCGAAGTCAATCTGGCGGAAGCCCGGATGCGGCAAGGCGCACCGGGAGAGGCATTGCAGGGCGCGCTGGCCGTGCTGACGAAGATAGGCAGCGGGGAGGCTGCGGCGGATCAGGCCCGGGCGCACGAGATCGCCTATCGAGCCTGCAAAGTGCTGGGGGATTTCGAGGCGGCCTTGCGTCACTTCGAACAGGCGGAACGCCTCGAACGGCTCGCCTTGACCAAGCACCTTCGCGTCCAGTCCAGGCTGCTCGTCACGCGCAGCGAAGAGCGTCGCGCCAAGGAACAGGCGGCGCACGCGCAAGGCGAAGCGCAGCGCCAGCGCGAGGCGGCGGTGCGACTTGCCGACGACGCGGAGCACGACCCGCTCACGCGACTGGGGAACCGACGACTGCTGGACCGGCGCGTGGCTGAACTCTTGCCACAGCAGTTGCGCGAGCAGCGGCCGTTCGCTGTGGCGCAGATTGATGTGGACCACTTCAAGAAGGTCAATGACGAGTACGGCCATGCCGCGGGCGACGCTGCGCTCGTTGCGCTGTCAGATCTGCTGAAGAAGAACTCGCGCAGCGTGGATGTACTGGCTCGCAACGGCGGTGAAGAGTTCGTCATGGTGCTGCCGAACACCCCGCAGTCCGTGGCGAGCGAAGTGTGCGAGCGCCTGCGGGCGCTCACGGAATCGATGAGCGTCGAGCTGCCGGGCGGCGGCTCGCTCAGGATCACGGTGAGCATCGGTGTGGCGGTGGCACCCCCCTACGACCTGCCGGTGCTGCTGCGTGCCGCCGACGAGGCGCTCTATGCTGCAAAGCGCAGTGGCCGCAATCGAGTCTGCACGGCCACTGGCGGCGAGGCTTGAGCCAGTGCAACGCCCGGTCAGCCGGGCACGCAGGCGACACGACGCCAAGGCCTGTCGGGAATCCTGCTGCCGCCCGGCCCCCGGGGGTTCGTCAAGGCCAATCGCCCAGGTCGATCAGGCCCGCCAGTCGCGCCCCTGCCAGGCTCGCGGGCAGTTCGTAGTCCGCCATCACCCAGGCACGCCGGTCGCCCTGCGCAGCCTCGCGGAGCAGTTGCGTCAGCACCCGGCAGGAGGGCGTGTCCAGGGCGGCGAACGGCGTGTCGATCAGCGTCAGTTCGGCACCGCTGGCCGCCGCCGCGACGAGCCCGACCTTGCGGCGGCTGCCGGTGGACAGCATGTACATCGGCTTGTGGATGTGCTCGGCCAGCCCGAAGCCCTCGATCAGGCCGGTGGCCACGCCCGCGTCCCAGCCAGGAAGACTCGCCTGCCGTGCTGCCAGCCAGTCCGAGGCCACGCCGGCATCGTGCACCGGGTCCGCCGGGCTCTCGTGGAAGGTCGTGCGCGCCAGGCGGCGAACGGTCCCCGAATCCGGTTCCATCGTGCCGGCCATCACCTGCAGCAGGCTGCTCTTGCCGCGCCCCTCGCCGCCGCGCACGAACGTGAGGCCCGGGCCGACACTGAACGACAGGTCATGCCACAGCGGCACGCCGCCGCGCGAGAGCTTCAGTTGCTGCGCTTCGATCAGGTTCATCGGATCGTCCAGGCCATTGTTCACGCCGCGCTCTGTGTGAGGCGGGCCGCCCATTGTGCTCAGCGCAGCCAGCGCCGGCGGCCGCCGCGCCCTGGCCCCAGAATCGAGCGATGAAAGCACCCGCCCGCCTGCAGGCCCTGATCGCCGAAGGGCTGATCGACCACGTCGCCCGCCAGCTCAAGAGCGGCAAGGAAGCCGACGTCTACGTCGTGCGCCACGGCGACGAGACCTGTGCCGCCAAGGTCTACAAGGAAGCGCACCAGCGCAGCTTCCGCCAGGCCGTCGACTACACCGAGAACCGCAAGGTGCGCAACAGCCGCCAGGCGCGCGCCATGGCCAAGGGCACGGCCTATGGCCGCGAGCAGCAGGAAGCGGCCTGGCGCAGCGCCGAGGTCGACGCACTGTACCGGCTGGCCGCCGCCGGCGTGCGCGTGCCGCGGCCGATCAACTTCCACGACGGCGTGCTGCTGATGGAACTGGTGGTCGACGAACATGGCGACGCCGCACCGCGCCTGAACGACCTGCCCTTTAGCGAAGCGCAGGCGCTGCAGCACCACGCCACGCTGATCGGCGAGGTGGTGCGCATGCTGTGCGCGGGCGTGATCCACGGTGACCTGTCCGAGTTCAACATCCTGCTGGCGGCCGACGGCCCGGTGATCATCGACCTGCCGCAGGCGGTGGATGCCGCCGGCAACAACCACGCCGCGCGCATGCTGCTGCGCGATGTCGACAACCTGCGAAACTTCTTCGGCCGCTTTGCGCCGGCGCTGCTGGCCACGCAGTACGGCGCCGAGATCTGGGCGCTCTACGCCAGCGGGCTGCTGCTGCCCGACACGCCGCTGACCGGCCGCTACGAGCAGCGGCCCGGTGCCGTCGACCTCTCCGGCGTGCTGCGCGAGATCGAGGACGCGCGGCTCGAAGAGGCGGCACGCCTGCTGCGCATGAGCTGAGGCGCCTGGCCATGATCGACGACCCGCGCCGCCACAGCCCCGCCGCCGAGCGCAACGGCGCGCCCATCCTGGCCGAACTGCAGCGCCTGCTGCCACCGCGCGGCGTGCTGCTGGAGATCGCCAGCGGCACCGGCCAGCATGCCGCCTTCTGCAGCGCCGGCCTGCCGGGCTGGCAGTGGCTGCCCAGCGACTTCGAAGCCGCCGCGCTGCCGTCGATCAGCGCCTGGTGCGCCGGGCTGGAGCGGGTGCGCGTGCCGCTGCAGCTCGACGTGCTGCAGCCGCACTGGCCGGGCGTGCCCGCGATGGTCGATGCGATGTTCTGCGCCAACATGCTGCACATCGCGCCGTGGGCGTGCTGCGCGGGCCTGATGCGCGGGGCGGCGCGCCACCTGACGGCGCAGGGCCTGCTGATCACCTACGGGCCCTACCTGGAGGACGAGGTGCCGACCTCCGCCGGCAACCTGGCCTTCGACACCGACCTGCGCGCACGCCAGCCCGCCTGGGGGCTGCGCCGCCGCGAGGACGTCGCGCAGGAAGCCGCACGCGCCGGCCTGGCGCTGCGCGAGCGTGTGGCGATGCCGGCCAACAACCTGCTGCTGGCCTGGGGCCGCAGCCCGCAGGCGTGACGCTCAGGTACCTGCAGGGCTACCCGCCCGAGCTGCAGGCGCAGGTGCGCGGCCTGATCGACGCCGGCCGGCTGGCGCAGGTGGTGGCACAGCGCCATCCGCAGCCGCATGCCGTGCGCACCGAGCGTGCGCTCTACGACTACGTCAGCGAGCTGAAGTCGCACCACATGCGCAGCGCGCCGCCGCTGGCCAAGGTGGCCTTCGACCCGAAGCTGCACATCGTGAAGAACGCGCTCGGCACGCACAGCGCCGTCTCGCGCGTGCAGGGCGGGCAGCTCAAGGCCAAGCGCGAGATCCGCATCGCCACGCTGTTCAAGGACGCGCCGGCCGACTTCCTGCGCATGATCGTGGTCCACGAGCTGGCGCACCTGAAGCAGCGCGAGCACGACAAGGCCTTCTACGCGCTGTGCCTGCACATGGAGCCGGAGTACCACCAGCTGGAGTTCGATCTGCGCCTGTGGCTCACCGCGCTGGAGCTGCCGGGCGCCGGCCCCGACGCCGAGCCCGACATTGCCCCGGCCTGATCCCGGCAGGGCCAAACAATGCCCGGCACACTGTGGGCCCGCGCACCGCACCGACACCCATGCCTTCCTTCGGCTTCGACAACAGCTACGCCCGTGAACTGCCCGGCTTCTACGTGGCGGGCCAGCCCGCGCCGGCACCTGCGCCGCAACTGCTGTTCCTCAACGACGCGCTCGCCTCGGAGCTGCGGCTCGACGCCACGGCGCTGCGCGGCGCGGACGGCGCCGCCCTGTTCGCCGGCAACGTGCTGCCCGACGACGCCGAGCCGATCGCCCAGGCCTACGCCGGCCACCAGTTCGGCGGCTTCTCGCCGCAGCTCGGCGACGGCCGTGCGCTGCTGCTCGGCGAGCTGATCGACCGCGCGGGCCGGCGCCGCGACATCGCCTTCAAGGGCTCGGGCCGCACGCCCTTCTCGCGCGGCGGCGACGGCAAGGCCGCCGTCGGCCCGATGCTGCGCGAGGTGCTGATCGGCGAGGCGATGCACGCGCTGGGCATCCCGACCACGCGCGCACTGGCCGTGGCCGCCACCGGCGAGACGGTGCGCCGCGACGTGGCGCTGCCCGGCGCGGTGCTCACGCGCGTGGCCGCGAGCCACCTGCGCGTGGGCACTTTCCAGTACTTCCTCGCCCGCGGCGAGCTCGACCGGCTGCAGCGGCTCGCCGACTACACGATCGCACGCCACGACCCGGCGCTGGCCGGCACGCCGGAACGCGCGCTCGGGCTGCTGCACGCCGTCGCGCAGCGCCAGGCCGCGCTGATCGCGATGTGGATGAACGTCGGCTTCATCCACGGCGTGATGAACACCGACAACATGACGATCTCCGGCGAGACGATCGACTACGGCCCCTGCGCCTTCATCGAGGCCTACGACCCGCAGACGGTGTTCAGCAGCATCGACCACGGCGGCCGCTATGCCTACGGCAACCAGCCGCACATCGCACGCTGGAACCTGGCGCGACTGGCCGAGACGCTGCTGCCGCTGATGGCCGATGCGCAGGACGAAGCGGCCATCCAGTGCGCGGTGGCGCAGGTCACCGAGGTGATCGACGCCTTCCCCGGCCTCTACGCGGCGGCGCTGCTGCACGGCCAGCGCGCCAAGCTCGGGCTGTTCGCCGCCACCGCTGCCGACGACGCGACGGACACCGCGCTGGCGCAGGACTGGCTGGGGCTGCTGAATGCGCAGTCGGTCGACTTCACGCTCGGCTGGCGGCAGTTGGCCGGCGCGGCCGAAGGACGCGAGGCGCCGCTGCGCGACCTGTTCGTCGACCGCGCGGCGCTGGACGAATGGCTGGCCCGCTGGCGCGAGCGCTGCGCGCACGACGATGCGGCCGGTGGGCCGGGTGCCACCTTGCGTGCGGCGCGCATGCGCCAGGCGAGCCCGTGGGTCATCCCGCGCAACCACCGCGTCGAGGAGGCGCTGGCCGCCGCCACCGACGGCGACCTGGCGCCCTTCGAGCAACTGCTCGCCGCGCTGCGCCGGCCCTTCGATGAAGACGCCGCATTCGCGCGCTACGCCGAGCCCGCGCCCGCCGATGCCACTGCCCGCTACCAGACCTTCTGCGGCACCTGATCAGCTCGCCGCCAACCGGCCGCGCCGGCAGGCGCGGCCTTTCAGCGGACAATCGGCGCCCGCCCCTCCCGGGCGTCCACCCCTACTCCGCGGATCCGGCCATGGACCTGAAGCTTCCGATCACCATCATCGACGAACTGAGCGAAGACGAGGTGCGCTCGCAGGGCGAGCTCGACCTGGCCAGCGGCGAGATCCGCAACGTTCGCTATGACGACCCCGACAGCGCCGCGCAGGGCGTGCCCGCCACGCGCAAGGACTACGAGTTCACCGTCGGCATCCTGCGCAACGGCGCACGCGAGGTCGAGTTCCGCATCGAGGTCGACGCCCTCGGCGGCCGCTACTCGGTGACGCCCACCGAGCTGCTCGAGCTCAAGGGCCGCGCGGCCAAGCTGTTCAGCCAGCCACCGTCCAAGCTGCACTGAGAGAGGTTTCGATGGCGATCTACGACGTCCTGGCCCGCGCCGTGGCCCTGGTGGGTGCCGGCGCCATCCGCTGGCGCCGCCTGCAGGGCAACGTGCAACGCCGGCCCGCGGTGGGCGGCGCTCCCGAGATCCCGCTCGCGCAGCCGCAAGGCCGCATCCCGACGCTGAAGATGCCCACCGCCCAGGGCTGGGCCGCGGGCCAGTTGCCGGCGGCCGCGCCGGGGCTGAAGGTCAACGCCTTCGCGGCCGGCTTGAAGCACCCGCGCTGGATCCAGGTGCTGCCCAACGGCGACGTGACCGTGGCCGAGGCCTTGCAGCAGGCCGGCGGCGCGCCGCGCACGCTGTTCGACCACGCCATGGTGGCGACGATGCGCCGCGCCGCCGCGCTCGGCGACAGCCCCAACCGCATCACGCTGCTGCGCGATGCCGACGGTGACGGCGTGGCCGAGCAGCGCCACGCCTTCCTCGAGAACCTCAACCAGCCCTTCGGCATGGCGCTGCTCGGCGACACCTTCTACGTCGGCAACACCGATGGCGTGGTCGCCTTCCCGTACACGGCGGGCGCCACGACGATCACCGCATCGCCGCGCCGGCTCAGCAGCTTCAAGCCCGGCGGCCACTGGACGCGCAGCCTGCTGCCCAGTGCCGATAGCCAGCGGCTCTACGTCGGCGTGGGCTCGCTGAGCAACATCGGCGAGCACGGCATGCGCGCCGAAGAGGGTCGCGCCTGCATCTACGAACTCGACTTGCGCACCGGCCACTGCCGCGTCTTCGCCGCCGGGCTGCGCAACCCGGTCGGCCTGGCGTGGGAGCCGGTCACCGGCCGGCTGTGGACGGTCGTCAACGAACGCGACGGGCTGGGCGACGAGACGCCGCCCGACTACCTCACCTCGGTCAGCGACGGCGGCTTCTACGGCTGGCCGTACTGCTACTGGGGCCAGACGGTCGACGATCGTGTGCCGCAGGATGCCGCCCTGGTGGCCCGCGCCTTGACGCCCGACTACGCACTCGGCGGCCACACCGCCTCGCTGGGCCTCGCCTGGATGCCGGCCGGCACGCTGCCCGGCTTCGACAGCGACGGCATGGTCATCGGCCAGCACGGCTCGTGGAACCGCAGCACGCTCAGCGGCTACAGGGTCGTGTTCGTGCCCTTCGCCAACGGCCGGCCGGCGGGTGCGCCGCGCGACATCCTGTGGGGCTTCCTCGCGCCGGACGAATCGGTCTCCTACGGCCGCCCGGTGGGCGTGGCGATCGGGCCGGACCGGAGGTCACTGCTGGTGGCCGACGACGTGGGCGACGTGGTCTGGCGCGTGGCCGCGGCCTGAGCAGGCGCGAACGAACGATGAACGAACTCTCGCGCGGCGTGATCGCCGATGGGCTGGCACGCCGAAGCCACCTCGTGCTCGACGGCGCGCTGGGTACCGAGCTGGCCCGGCGCGGCGCCGACATCGATGACCCGTTGTGGTCGGCGCGGCTGCTGATCGAGCAACCGGCGCTGATCCGCCAGGTACACCTCGACTACTACCGTGCCGGTGCCGACGTGGCCACCACGGCCACCTACCAGGCCACGTTCGAGGGCTTCGCGCGGCGCGGCATCGGCCACGACGAGGCTGCGCGGCTGATGCGCCTGGCCGTCACCCTGGCCTGCGAGGCGCGCGACATCTTCTGGCATGAGGCGCAGGCCGACCCGGCCCAGGCCACGCGCATGCGGCCGCTGGTGGCGGCCTCGGTCGGCCCCTACGGCGCGATGCTGGCCGACGGCTCGGAGTACCGCGGCCACTACGGCCTGACCGAGGCGGCGCTGATGGACTTCCATCGCCCGCGGCTGCAGGTGCTGGCCGGCGCCGGCGCCGACCTGCTCGCCTGCGAGACCGTGCCCTGCCTTGCCGAGGCGCGTGCACTCACGCGGCTGCTGCAGGAGCTGCCGGGCGCCGAAGCCTGGATCAGCTTCTCGTGCCGCGACGGCGAGCACGTCAGCCAGGGCGAGCCGTTCGCGCAGTGTGTTGCCGCGCTCGACGGCTTCGCGCCGGTGGCGGCCATCGGCATCAACTGCACGGCGCCGCAGCACATCGAGTCGCTGGTGCGCATCGCGCGCGCGCACACCGCCAGGCCGATCGTCGTCTACCCCAACGCCGGCGAACACTACGACGCCGTCACGAAGACCTGGCACGGCGCGGCGCACGACGGCGGCGAATCGCTGGCCGGCGCAGCCATGCACTGGGCCGACGCCGGCGCACGGCTGATCGGCGGATGCTGCCGCACCACGCCGGCGGACATCGCCGCCATCTGCCGGCGCTGGGCCGCGCAGGATGCCGGAGCACCGCACGCCGGCCCTGCGCGATAGCGCGCTCGCACGAAGGAGTATTTGTACGAATACTCTTGTAGCATTCGCCGACCGAACCCGCCGCGAGTGCAGACTCGATGCAGCCGATGAACATGGTCCCTCCGGGACGGGCCGCGACAAGGCAGCCCGGTCACTGCCCCAACGGAATGTTGGCAGCGCGCTCGTCGGCATCCAGCGCCGTGATAAGCTTGGCCAGGTCGGCATCGAGTCGCGCGAGCGTCTTCGGGTCGAGGCTGGCCAGCGCCTGCGGCAACACGCCAGTCATCGGGCCGGGGGCCTTGCGCAGAACAGCCGTACCGGCAGGCAGGACGCGCAATTGAACTGTGCGACGATCCGTGCCGTTCTTCTCGGCCACGAGCAGGCCGCGTTCGACGAGCGACTTCACCAGGTTGCTGGCGGTCGACTGATGCACGTCCATGGCCGCGGCGAGGTCGTTGACGCCGATGCCCGGCCGGGCCCGCGCGATGCTCAGCGCCCAGAGCTGCGCGCCCCCGATGCCGGCCTTCTTCTCGACCTGCTGGAAATGCGTCCTGACGGCGTTGAACACGAGGCGGAAGCGCCTCAGCACACGTGCCGCGGGCTCGCCGATGTCGCTGCCCGCGGGGTCCTGTCGAGCCATCCCGGGGCTCGCGTCATTGGTTGTTCGTCTGGCCATCACGTCATGATATGAGAGCCGATCCATGGGTCGCATTCGGGGCATGAAGCACGATCTGCGCATCGCGGCGGCCCTGCGTCGCGAGTTCTCCGACTGGCGGCTCTGGCTGGCGCGCGCCATCGTGGTCGGCGTCGCAGCAGCGGCCGGGCTCACCGTGGTCGGCTTCACGTGGTTGACCGAGCGCGCCCTGGAGCACTTCTTCGCGCTTCGCGCTGCATGGTGGTGGGCGCCCCTGGTCTGGACGCCGCTGTGCACCGCCGCGATCGTCTGGCTGACGCGGCGCTACGTTCCCGGCGCGGCCGGCTCGGGCATCCCGCAGGTGATGGCGTCGCTCGACTCGTCGGTGGATGCCGCGAACCGCGGCCTGTTCGTCTCGATCCGGTTGAGCCTGGCCAAGATCGCGCTGACCTCCTGGGGCTTGCTGGCCGGGCTGTCGCTGGGGCGCGAAGGGCCGTCGGTGCAGATCGCCGCGGGTGTCATGCACGGCGCCAAACGCTGGCTGCCGCGGCGCTCCGCGGTCACCGAGCACGGACTGCTGGTGGCCGGCGGCGCGGCCGGCATCGCAGCCGCATTCAATACGCCGCTGGCGGGCGTGATGTTCGCCATCGAGGAACTGTCGCGCCGGCCCGAACAGCGCAGCAGCGGCCTGATCATCTCGGCCATCGTGCTGGCCGGCCTGGTGGCGATCTCGATCGACGGCAACGCCAACTACTTCGGCGTGATCCGCGTGCCCGAGATCGAGCTGGCGCTGCTGTGGCCGGGCCTGCTCGTCGCCCTGTGCAGCGGTGTCGCCGGTGGTCTCTTCGCACGGCTGCTGATCGTTTCGCTGCGCGGCCAATCCGCGGACGGCCTCAGCCGCTGGCGGCTCAAGCGCCCGGTGCTGTTCGCGGCGGCCTGCGGCCTGGCCGTCGCCATCATCGGCGTGACGACCGACGGCGCCACCTTCGGCAGCGGATACGCTCACACGAAGTCGATGCTGGCCGGCGAGGAGACCGTCCCGGCGGTGTACCTGCTGTTCAAGTTCATAGCGACCTGGCTGACGGCCTGGTCGGGCGTGCCGGCAGGCATCTTCGCGCCCTCGCTGGCGATCGGCGCGGCGCTGGGCAACGACGTCGCCCTGCTGACCGGGTACCCGCATGCGACGGCCTTGATCGCGCTGGGCATGGTCGGTTTTCTCGCCGCGGCCACGCAGGCCCCGCTCACGGCCTTCATCATCGTGATGGAGATGATCGACGGCCACGCGATGGTGCTCAGCCTGATGGCCTGTTCGCTCGTTGCCAGCGGCGTGTCGCGGGTCCTGAGCCGGCCGCTCTACTCGACCCTGGCGCAGATGCAGCTGGGCCGGATCGCCCCGGCGCCGGCTCCTGCCGAGACGGTCGAGCCCGAAGCCCGGCCGCCGGACAGCCGCACCCAGGGCTGAGTGCACGGCCCGGACACGGCGCCGGCCACCTGGTATCCCTTCGTTGCAGGCGGTGTCGTCTGTGTTATCTTTGTCCAAATGTTGATCAGCGGGGACGTCGTCCCCGCCGGCGGGGCTCGCAGTGCCCCGTCGCCGGCTTCGCTGCGGCGAGGCCGGCCCCTGGCGGCCGGGCCTTGCCCGTCGCTTTCGCCTGCGCGGCGTCCAGCGTCGCGCACACATCAACGCTGCGGGACCGACCATCGCCTCCCGCGAAGACCACGAGGGTCCATCCGTGTTCAAGCAAGTCCACAACATCAGCTTCCCGATCTCCGAGCCCCACGCGCTCGGGCAGGACGAGGCCTACTTCCTGCTCAAGGAAGATGGCCGCGAGCTGAAGATCCGCTTCCACGACTATGACCAGATCTACGACCGGCCCGGCCTGTACGAGCAGCTCTTCTACCAGCGGCTGCGCTGCGCGTCGCCGCGCAAGGCGCGCGACCTGCTGACCAAGGTCCTGCAGGACAATCGTGTCGAACTCAACGAGTTGCGCGTGCTGGATCTCGGCGCCGGCAACGGCATGGTGGGCGAGCTGCTCGACGCGGCGCGCGTCGTCGGCGTCGACATCTCGGAGAGCGCCCGCAAGGCCTGCGAGCGCGACCGACCGGACGCCTACGACGCCTACTACGTGGCCGACATGAGCCGGCCCGATGCCGAGATGAGTGCGGAGATGAAGAGCTGGAAGCTCGACTGCCTGACCTGCATCGCCGCGCTCGGTTTCGGCGACATTCCGGCCATGGCCTTTGCGAATGCCTTCAACCTGATCCGTCCGGAAGGCTGGGTGGCCTTCAACATCAAGGAGACCTTCCTGCAGGAGAGCGACCGCTCCGGCTTCTCGATGCTGGTCAAGCACCTGCTCGTCAGCGACACCCTGCAGGTGCATCACCTGGAGCGCTACAAGCATCGCATCTCGATCGACGGGCGCGCGCTGTTCTACTACGTGCTGATCGGCCGCAAGGAGGCGGACATTCCCGCCGGCATCCTGTCCAGCCTGCCGCGCAGCTGACGCCGCGCCGATGACCTCGAAGCGTCTGCGCGCCTGGCTGCGATGCGTCGCGCTGGCGGCCGGTGCTGCGCTGGGCTGCGGCGCTCCGGCGCAGGCCTGCGAAGTCGACCACAAGATCGTCTTCGCGGGCCTCGACTGGGACTCCAACGCCTTCCACACCGCAGTGGCCCAGCGCATCCTGCGCGACGGCATGGGCTGCGAGGTCGACCTGATCCCCGGCTCGACCATTCCGCTGTTCAACGGCATGGCGCGCGGCGACATGCACGTGATGATGGAGGTCTGGGCCAACAACACACCACCGAGCTGGACGGCGGGGGTGGCGGCCGGCAAGCTGGTCGAAGTCGGCCTCAACTTCCCGGACGCGGTGCAGGGCTGGTTCGTGCCGAAGTACCTGGTCGAGGGCGACCGGGCCGCGGCCCGGGGCTTGAAGTCGGTGGCCGACCTGCCGCGCTTCAAGACGCTGTTCCGCGACCCCGAAGAACCCGCCAAGGGGCGCTTCCTCAACTGCATCGCCGGCTGGCAGTGCGAACTCGTCAACAGCAAGAAGCTGCACGCCTACGGGCTGGCCGGGCACTACACGAACTTCCGACCCGGCACCGCGGCGGCCCTGGACGCGGCCATCCTGTCCGCCCTCAAGCGCAAGCGGCCGGTGCTCTTCTACTACTGGGGTCCGACCTGGTTGCTGGGGCAGATCGGCAACGAGGTGGTCATGCTCGACGAGCCCGCCTACGATGCCGCCAGGTGGGCTGCGCTCGACCGCGTCAAGGACCCGCGCGACGCGCGCGACGCCACCGCCTACCCGATGGTCGAGGTCCGGATCGGGGCCAGCAAGGCCTTCCTCGACAAGGCACCGCGGATCCGCAGCTTCCTGCAGCGCTACCGCACCAGCGCGAAGCTGGTCTCCGAGGCGCTGGCCCACATGCAGCGCACACAGGGCAGCGCCGACGATGCCGCGCGGCACTTCCTGAAGACCCGCGCCGAGGTCTGGGCCGGCTGGGTGGAGCCGGAGGTCGCGCGCAAGGTCAAGGCGGCGCTCTGATGGCCGACGCCGGCGCGCTGTTCCCCGACTGGCGAACGCCACTGCGCGATGCCACCAACGCGCTGATCGAGTCCCTGGTCGTCGACCACGGTGACCAGTTCGAGCGGCTCTCGAACGGCCTGCTGGGCGTGCTCGTCGCCATCGAGCAGGGGCTGCGCAGCACGCCGCCCTGGGTGGTCCTCGCGGTCACGGCCGCGCTCGGCCTGGCGGCCAGCCGCCGCTGGGCCTTTGCGCTGCTGGCGGCGGCCGGCCTGTGGCTGGTCGGCGCACTCGGGCAATGGGACCAGGCCATGCAGACGCTGGCGCTGGTGCTGGTGTCGGTGCTCGTGTCGCTGGTGCTCGGCCTGCCGCTGGGCGTGCTGTGCGCACGCTCGAGCGGGCTGCGCCGCCTCGTGATGCCGATGCTCGACCTGATGCAGACCATCCCCAGCTTCGTCTACCTGATCCCGGCGGCGATGCTGTTCGGTCTCGGCAAGGTGCCCGCGATCCTGGCCACGGTGATCTACGCGGCCCCGCCGCTGATTCGCCTGACCGACCTGGGCATCCGCCAGGTCAGCGCGGAGGCCGTCGAGGCAGCGCGAGCCTTCGGCGCCACCCGGGGGCAGCTGCTCGTGAAGGTGCAGATCCCGCTGTCGCTGCCGACCATCCTGCAGGGCATCAACCAGACCACGATGATGGCGCTGGCGATGGTGGTGATCGCCTCGATGATCGGCGCACGCGGTGTCGGCGAGACGGTCCTGGTCGGGCTGCAGCGCAACGACCCGGGCACGGGGCTGATCGGCGGCCTGGTGATCGTGATTCTGGCCATCGTGCTCGACCGGCTGATGCAGGCCGGTGGTGCCCGATGGCAGGGGCGCCGGCCGGGCGCGCCGCACTGACCGCCGCCGCCATGTCGCTGATCAGGATCCGCGGTCTGAGCACGGTGTTCGGCCCGCGGCCGATGCTGGCGCTGGAGCGCCTGCGCGCCGGCGCGGACAAGGCGAGCCTGCTGGCGCAGGGGCACACGCTGGCGTTGCACGACGTCGATCTCGACATCCGCGCCGGCGAGATCTTCGTCATCATGGGTCTGTCGGGCTCCGGCAAGTCGACGCTGGTGCGGCACATCAATCGCCTCGTCGAGCCCACGGCGGGCCGCGTGTCGATCGGCGGGCGCGACGTCATGGCGATGGCGGCGGACGAACTGATCGAGCTGCGGCGCTCCAGGCTGTCGATGGTGTTCCAGGGCTTCGGCCTGCTCGATCACCTGCGCGTCCTCGACAACGTGGCGCTCGGGCTCGAGCTGCGCGGCGTCGGCCGTGCCGATCGGCAGGCGAAGGCCAGGCACTGGATCGAACGCGTCGGCCTGACGGGCTTCGAGGGCCACGGCCCGGCACAACTCTCGGGCGGCATGCGCCAGCGGGTCGGGCTCGCCCGGGCGCTGTGCAGCGAGACCGACGTCATCCTGATGGACGAGGCCTTCTCGGCGCTCGATCCGATGATCCGCTCGCAGCTTCAGACCGAGCTGCTTTCGCTGCAGGCCGAGCTCGGGCGCACCATCGTGTTCATCACCCACGACCTCGACGAAGCGCTGCGCCTGGGCGACCGCGTGGCGATCCTGCGCGACGGACGGCTGGTCCAGGTGGGCACGCCGCACGAGGTGCTGCTCGAGCCCGCGGACGACCACGTGGCCTCGTTCGTGCGCGACGTGAACCGTGCGCGCGCCCTGAGCATCGACGCCGCGCGGGTGCCGTGGCCGGCCGACGCGCCAGCGCCGGCGCTGGAGCACGCAGTCGATGCCGATGCGTCGATCGAGCAGGTGCTGCCGATGCTGGTCGGGCGGCGCACGCCGCTGGCCTTGCGGCGCGGCGGGGTGATCGTCGGACAGGTGTCGACCGACCTGGTGCGCGACCTGCTCGCGCAGCAGGCGTAGCGGTGGAGGCCGGCATGCATCGCCTGATGGTGCCGCTGGCCACCCTGCTCAGCGGCGTCGGTCTGCTGGTGCTCGGCGTCGGCCTGCTCTTCTCGGTGCTTGGGCTGCGCGCCGGGCTGGCCGAGTTCTCCACGGTGACCACCGGCCTCGTGATGTCGGCGTACTTCGCCGGCTTCGTCCTCGGCACCCTGTACTGCCCGCTGCTGATCCGGCGGGTCGGCCACATCCGCAGTTTCGCGGCCATGGCCTCGGTCGCCTCGACCATGCCGATCCTGCATGCGCTGTGGGTCGAGCCCTGGTACTGGGCCATGCTGCGGCTCATCACCGGCACCTGCCTGGTGGGCCTGTACATCGTCGTCGAGAGCTGGCTCAACGTGCTGGCACCGCGCGAGCAGCGCGGCAAGGTGTTCGCGCTGTACCTGACGGTGACCTGTGTCGCGATGGCGCTGGGCCAATGGTTGCTGCTGGTCGGCGACCGGCTCGGGTTCGTGCCCTTCGTCGTCGTGTCGGTGCTGCTCTCGTTCGCGCTGCTGCCGCTGACCTTGACGCCGGTCGCGGAGCCCGCGCCGGTGGAAGCGCCAAGCCTGAGCCTGCCGCTCCTGTATCGCACCTCGCCGCTGGGTGTCTCGGGCGCACTGAGCGCCGGCTTGCTGACCGGCGCCCTGCTCGGCCTGGGCGCCGTGTTCGTCCAGCGCCTGGGGCACTCCGACGCCACCGTGGCCGCCTTCATGGCGGCGACGATCCTCGGCGGCGCCCTGTTCCAGTGGCCCATCGGCCACCTGTCCGATCGCCACGACCGGCGCCGCGTGCTGCTGGCGGTCTGTGCCGGCGCGGCCGTTGTCGCGTCGGGCGCCTTTGCGCTGGTCAGGGTGGCGCCGTCCGCGCTGATCCCCGCCGGCATCGCGCTGGGCGGCCTGATGTTTGCGATCTACGGGCTGAGCGTGGCCCACGTCAACGACCTGATCGAGCCGGCGCGGGTGCTCGAGGTGACCGGGGGGCTGCTGCTGGTGCACGGTGTCGGCGCCTCGCTCGGGCCGACGCTGGCCGGCATCGTGATGAGTGCACTCGGCCCGGGCAGCCTGCTGATCTACTTCGCGGTGGTGACGGCGCTGCAGGCGCTGTTCACGCTGCACCGGATGCGCTTTGCCGTACCGGTGCCGGCGGAGGCCAAGGCCGGCTACGTCATCGTCGGTGGCAGCTCGCAGGCCGCATTGCAGCTGGATCCACGGGCGACGGGCGGTCAGCCGGAAGATCGGGAGGACTTGCCCGGAAAAAACGGAGCCCCACGCGGGGGCTCCGGCAAGACTCTTTGATGCCCATCGGCGACACGATCGTTGACGGACGACACAGATTGTATTTGTTTCAATGTATCTGCAGGCATGCGTCGCACGCGGATGGCGTGGCGCACATCACGTTCGCGGCGGGGTGTGCGCGACCGCACCGCCCGCGACAGCGCGCGCTGCGCCGCGTCAATGGCTGCGCGCATATCGCGCCGGCGGTTGCCCGACGTGGCGGCTGAATGCCGTGCTGAACGTGCTGGCCGAGCTGTAGCCGACGCGTTCGGCGACTTCAGCCAGTGCGTGCTCGTTGCGTCGTAGGAGGTCCTTGGCGATGGCCATGCGCCATGCAAGCAGGTACTCCATGGGCGCAACGCCGACCGCACGGCTGAACCGCTCGAAGAAGGCCGAGCGCGAGAGTGCCGCTTCCTTCGCCAGCTGCGCCACGGTCCAGGGATGGGCAGGGTTCCGGTGCATCTGCCGTATGGCCGCACCGAGGCGGGCGTCCGCGAGCCCGCGTGCCAGCCCAGGCGAGGCCGCCGCCCCGGTGGTGGAGCGAAGCGCTTCGATCAGAAGCACCTCCACCAGGCGAGCCAGGACGAGGTCGCGCCCTGCCCTTTGTTCACGCGATTCCTCGTTGACGAGCCGGACCACGGTCGCTAGCCGCTCCTCGCCGCGGACATGTACCAACTGCGGGAGCAGCGAGACCAGCAAGGCAGCGTCCGGCGAGCCGAACACGAAATAGCCGCCGAGCAGGCGAACGTCGGGCGGCCCGCTCTGCCTGCCGTGGCGCAGTTCCTCGGTGGACGAGGCAGCGACGTGCGGGTCCATCTGCGTTGGCGTCACGGGCTCGAAGCCCGACATGGTGAACCCCGGCGTCGCGGACATTGACACGAAGTCGCCGGCTTCGAGCGTGAGCGGCTCGTGCCCATCCACCTCCAGGCGACACGAGCCTTCGAGGACCGCGCAAAAGCTCGGATGGCCGAAATCCGAGTAGCGCACACCCCAGCGGCCCGCTCCGCTGATGCCCTTGGAGAACACGGTGCCTGGCCGCAGCAGCGAGATGACTTCGGAGAGTGGATCCAGCATCGGACCGGACTTTCGCAAACGACTTCTGGACTATCAATTGTAGAAAGTCCTGTCTTGGCCGTCTATCGTTCTGCGCATCCCAACACCCACCAAGGACTGCAAGTGAAGACCGTCTTGATCACCGGCTGCTCGTCTGGCTACGGGCGCGAAACCGCACGCCACTTCCTCGACCGCGGATGGAGCGTGGTCGCAACGATGCGAACCCCGCGCGCGGACCTGCTGCCCCGCTCCGAGCGCCTGCGCATGCTCGCGCTGGACGTGACCAGCCCGACGAGCATCGCGGCCGCGGTGGAGAGCGCCGGCCCCGTCGACGTGCTCGTCAACAACGCTGGCATCGGCGCGCTGGGCGCCTTCGAGGCCATGCCGATGCAGACCGTGCGCGAACTGTTCGAGACCAACACCTTCGGTGTCATGGCCATGACCCAGGCGATCCTGCCGCACTTCAGACAGCGCAGGTCCGGCGTCATCGTCAACGTGACCTCGAGCGCAACGCTGGCGCCGTTCCCCCTGGTGGCCGCGTACACGGCGAGCAAGACGGCGGTCGAAGGCTTCACTGCATCGCTCGCCCTCGAACTGCGGCAGTTCGACGTGCAGGTGAAGCTCGTCGAGCCAGGCTACGGACCGGACACGCGCTTCGCGGACAACGGCGCGGCGCGCATGCAGGGCCTCATCTCCGAACCCTACGCCGTCTACGCGCAGAGTGTGTTCGCCGAATTCGCCAAGGTGTCTGCCACGACCAGCCCGGGCCATGTGGCGCAGGTCGTCTGGCAAGCGGTGAACGACGTGTCCGGCCAGTTGCACTTCCCGGCTGGGCCCGACGCCGTGGCCCTGGCCGGTGATCGGCAGCGATGAGAACCGCCGAGATGCGGAGCGTCGATGCGGCCTAGGTCTGGATGACGATGACGCTCTTCTCGCGCGCTATCTCCAGTGGGGTGTACGTCTCCACGCCGACGATGCGCGACCCTGCCTGGCGACAAAAGGACTCGTAGTCCACGATCGTCCGCCAGCGGCAGTGGGGCGAGTGGCTCGGCTCGGAGGTCAGGTTCTCGACGATGCACAGATGGCCGCCCGGCTGCGTGTGCGCATGCAGGGCAGCGAGCGACCGTTGCCACTCGTCGTCGTCGACCACGTGATACAGCACGTCGATGCACAGGACGGCAGCGAACGACTCGTCGAGGTCCAGCGTCGCCAGCGGCGACTGCACGTAGGCGACACGGTCCCGCCCATACGCGTTCTCGATGGCGTCCTGCGAAACATCGCAGCCAACGCAGTCGAAACCGACTTGCGCCATGAGCATGGTCAGGTATCCGCGCCCGCATCCCGCATCGAGCACACGCGCCCCGCGAGCCACACCGAGGCGGCCGAGCAGGTGGGCAAGCAGAAGCGCCTTCTGGTGGATCTGCTTCTCGTTGGCTTCGCAAGCCAGCGACACGTTCCCGACGCCCCGGAAGTCGGCGCCATACTTCCGGTGCCGCGCCTGCCAATAGTCATGGGCGTCGAACGCCTGAGTGCCGGGGTCGCCGCGCTTCGTCTCGCTCACGTGTGGTCCACGACTGTCGCCATGGATCGCAGAATAACCCAGCTCGCCTGCGCTGCCGCGCGGGTCACTTCTGCCTCTGACCGGGTTCGCTCGCCGCGTCGGCAACCCTGTTCCGGGCGACGCGAGGCGCCGAGCGCGCCACTCACTCGACCGTCACGCTCTTGGCGAGGTTCCTGGGCTTGTCGACGTCCGTGCCGCGTGCGCACGCCGTGTGGTACGCCAGCAATTGCAGCGGCACCACGTGCAGGATGGGCGACAGCGCGCCGTAGTGCTCGGGCATGCGGATCACGTGCACGCCTTCGCCGGACTCGATGCGCGTGTCGCTGTCGGCGAACACGAACAGCTCGCCGCCGCGGGCGCGCACCTCCTGCATGTTGCTCTTGAGCTTGTCGACCAGCGCGTCGTTCGGCGCCACCGTCACCACCGGCATAGCGCTGGTCACCAGCGCCAGCGGGCCATGCTTGAGCTCGCCGGCCGGGTAGGCCTCGGCGTGGATGTAGCTGATCTCCTTGAGCTTGAGCGCACCTTCCAGCGCGATCGGGTAGTGCAGCCCGCGGCCGAGGAAGAGTGCGTTCTCCTTGCGCGCGAAGGCCTCGCTCCAGGCCACCACCTGCGGCTCCAGCGCCAGCACCGACTGCACCGCCACCGGCAGGTGGCGCAGCGCCTTCAGGTGCTCGGCTTCCTGGTCGTCGCTGAGCTGGCCGCGCGTCTGCGCCAGCGCCAGTGTCAGCAGGAACAGGCCGACGAGCTGCGTCGTGAACGCCTTCGTCGACGCCACGCCGATCTCGGCGCCGGCGCGCGTGATGTAGGCGAACTCGCACTCGCGCACCATCGCGCTGGTGGCGACGTTGCACACCGTCAGCGTGTGCTTCATGCCCTGCGCGCGCGCATGCTTGAGCGCGGCCAGCGTGTCGGCGGTCTCGCCGCTCTGCGAGATGGTGACGACCAGCGTCTTCGGGTCGGGCACGCTGTCGCGATAGCGGTACTCGCTGGCGATCTCGACGCTGGTCGGGATCTTCGCGATGCTCTCCAGCCAGTACTTGGCGGTCGAGCCGCTGTAGTAGCTGGTGCCGCAGGCCAGGATCAGGACCTTGTCGATCTCCTTGAAGGCCTTGTAGGCGCCGTCACCGAACAGTTCCGGGGTGATGCTGCCGACCGCGTCCAGCGTGTCGGCGATCGCCTTGGGCTGCTCGAAGATCTCCTTCTGCATGTAGTGGCGGTACGGGCCCAGCTCGGCCGCACCGGTGTGCGCATGCACGGTGCGCACCTCGCGCGTCACCGGCTTGAAGGGGCCGTCGCCGTCGCGGCGGGTGATCCAGGTCTTGCCGAGCTGCAGGTCGACGACGTCGCCTTCCTCGAGGTAGACGATCTGGTCGGTCACGCCGGCCAGCGCCATCGCGTCGCTGGCCAGGAAGTTCTCGCCGGCGCGCTCACCGGTGCCGATGCCCAGCACCAGCGGCGAGCCCTCGCGCGCGCCGATCACGCGGTGCGGCTCGTCGCGGCAGAACACCGCGATCGCGTAGGCGCCGCGCAGGTGCACGACGGCGCGCTGCACGGCGTCGAGCAGGTCACCTTCGTACAGGCGGTCGACCAGGTGGGCGATGACCTCGGTGTCGGTCTGGCTGCTGAACTCGTAGCCCTTGGCGCGCAGCTCGGCGCGCAGTTCGTCGTGGTTCTCGATGATGCCGTTGTGGACCAGCGCGATGCGCCCCGCGCTGGCCTGCTTGGCCTGCGGCCCGTGCGAGAAGTGCGGGTGGGCGTTGTGCACCGCCGGCGCGCCGTGCGTGGCCCAGCGCGTGTGGGCGATGCCGGTGCCGCCGCTCACGCCGTCGCTGTTGACGTTGCCTTCCAGCTCGGCCACGCGCGAGGTGCTGCGCGCACGCTTGAGCTCGCCGCCCTGATGCACCGCCACGCCGCAGGAGTCGTAGCCGCGGTACTCGAGCCGTCGCAGGCCTTCGAGCAGCACCGGGACGATGTTCTTGGTGGAGACGGCTGCGACGATTCCGCACATGGTGACGACCTTCCGGGTTGGGCAATGGGGGCGGATGCTAGGCAGACCCCCGAGGTGATTGATTGCAAGTTTGCGCCACTCATGCAATATTCATCCATCCCCCATGCGGAGTGAACAAATAGTTCACACATCGCGAACAAATGGAAGAAACATCCGTCACCGTCGAGCTCGATGCGACCGACCTGCGCATCCTCGACCAGCTTCAGCGCGACGCCTCGCTGACCAACCAGTCGCTCGCCGCCGCGGTCCACACCTCGCCGGCGACCTGCCTGCGCCGCGTCAAGCGGCTGATGGACGCGGGCGTGATCGAGCGTCAGGTGGCGCTGCTCTCGCCCGACCGCCTGGGCGCCGGGCTGACGGCGATCGTCGAAGTCACGCTGGACCGCCAGGGCGCCGAGCACCTCGCCGCCTTCCAAGCGCGTGCGGTGGCCGATGCCGAGGTGCGCCAGTGCTACCGCGTCTCGCCGGGGCCGGACTTCCTGCTGATCCTGCAGGTGGCCGACATGCCGGCCTACCACGCGCTGGTGCAGCGCCTGTTCACGCAGGACGCCAACGTGCGCAACGTGAAGGCCTTCTTCAGCGTCTCGCGCGCGAAGTTCGAGCCGGGGCTGGCGCTGCCGCGGCCGCCGGCGACCTGATCAGGACTTGAGGATCACCAGGCCCTTGAGGTACTCACCTTCGGGGAAGACGAGCGTCTGCGGGTGGTCCGGCGCAGCGGCGACACGCTCGTAGATGATGCCGTCGACCCCGGCATCCATGCCGGCGCCAGCGACGATCTTGTGGAACAGCTCGGTGCCCACGCCGCCCGAACACGAGAAGGTGAACAACGCCCCGCCCGGCGCGAGCAGCTTGAGCGCGAGGCGGTTGATGTCCTTGTAGGCGCGTGCGGCGCGCTCGGCGTGCGCCGCGGTCGGCGCGAACTTCGGCGGGTCGAGCACGATGGCATCGAACACCTCGCCAGCCTTCAGTGCGTCGCGCAGCGTCTGGTTGACGTCGGCATCGCGGGCCTCGTGGCGCGCCGGGTCGAAGCCGTTGAGCGCGACGTGCGCGCTGGCACGGGCCAGCGCCGGCGCCGACGAGTCGACGCTGACCACCTGCGCCGCGCCGCCGGCCAGCGCAGCCACGCTGAAGCCGCCGGTGTAGCAGTAGCAGTTCAGCACCCGCTGCAGGCCGAAGTGGCGCACGGTGTCGGCGAACAGTTTGCGGTTGTCGCGCTGGTCGAGATAGAAGCCGGTCTTGTGGCCTTCGGCCACGTCGAGCGTCAGCTTCCAGCCGTGCTCGCGGATCGTCACCCCGGTGGCGCCGTCGCCGCGCAGCCAGCCGGCGACGGGCTCCAGACCTTCGAGCTTGCGCACACCGGAGTCGCTGCGCTCGTACAGGCGCGTGAGGCCGGTCGCCTTGAGCAGCAGGTCGGCGAGGGTGGGCTTCCAGCGCTCGGTGCCGGCAGAGAGGAACTGCGCCGACAGCAGGTCGCCGTAGCGGTCGACGATCAGCCCCGGCAGGCCGTCGGCCTCGCCGTGGATCAGGCGCACGCCGTCGCTTTCGATCGGCAGACGCGCGCGCAGCGCGAGGGCGCGGGCGATGCGTCGCTCGAAGAAGGCAGCGTCGATGCGCTCGGCCTCGTCGAAGCTCCAGGCGCGCAGGCGGATCATCGAGCTCGGGCTGAAGGCGGCCCAGGCGAGGAAGCGTCCTTCCTTCGATTCGACGCGCACGGTCTCGCCGGCATCGGCACGGCCGTTGCCCACGCTGCCCTGGAACACCCAGGGATGCTGGCGCAGCAGCGAGCGCTCCTTGCCCTCGCGCAGGG
>NZ_CALRZC010000047.1:0-43408 GCF_943372545.1 Variovorax sp. YR752
CAGAAGCCGAAGGTGGTGCTGATGCCGAACTCGGCCGCCGCCTTCACGTTGGTGGTGGTGGCGGCGAAGTGCTTCGATATGTCGGCGCCGCCCTCGCTTCCCGAGTTCGCGAGGAACCAGGCCCGCGCCACATGCGCGTTGGCCATCGTCTCCTGCGTCGTGAAGGTCTTGCTGGCGATGATGAACAGCGTCTCGGCCGGCTTCAGCCCGCGCAGCACCGGCGTGATGTCGTGGCCGTCGACGTTGGCGACGAAGTGGAACTGGAGGCCCGGGTGCACAAATGCGTCCAGCGCCGGCACCACCATCTGCGGCCCGAGATCGCTGCCGCCGATGCCGATGTTGACGACGTGGCGGATGCCGCTGGTCGCGGTGTCGCGCACCGTCTCGGCCCAGGCGAGCATGGCGTCGAGCACGCCGTGCACCTCGGCACTGTGCGCGCCCTGCCCGGCCGGCGCACGCAGCGCGGTGTGCAGCACGGCGCGGCCTTCGGTGTGGTTGATCGGTTCGCCGGCGAGCATCGCGTCACGCCGCTCTTCGAGCCGGCATTCGCGCGCCAGGTCGAGCAGGAACTTCAGCGTCGCGGTGTCGACGCGGTTCTTCGACAGGTCGGCGAAGACTTCCGGCGCCTCGACGCTCAGCGCGGCGAAGCGCCCAGCGTCACGCGCGAAGGCCTCGCGGACGTCGAAGTCGCGGCCATGGGCCTCGTAGTGGCCGGCGAGCGCAGCCCAGGCTTCGGTCCGATCACAGCGTGGTGTGTCCATCACATCCCCTCGATCATCCGGTCCAGCTTCACCGCGTCGGCCGCGAAGGCACGGATGCCCTCGGCCAGCTTCTCGGTGGCCATCGCATCCTCGTTGAGTGCCCAGCGGAAGCTGGCTTCGTTGAAGGTCGCCGCATGCACGGCGGCCTTGGCCGCGGCTGCCGGGTCGAGGGCGCGCTGGACAGGCGCCTCGCTGCCCTGCAGCTGCGCCAGCAGCTCGGGGCTGATGGTCAGCAGGTCGCAGCCGGCCAGCGCGACGATCTGGCCGACGTTGCGGAAGCTCGCCCCCATCACCTCGGTGTCGACACCGAACTTCTTGTAGTAGGTGTAGATCTGCGCCACCGACTTCACGCCGGGGTCGTTGGCACCCGCATTCGCGGCTTCGTCCCACGAACTTCCGGCCGACTTCCTGTGCCAGTCGTAGATGCGGCCGACGAAGGGCGAGATCAGCCGCACACCGGCCTCACCGCAGGCCACCGCCTGGCAGAACGAGAACAGCAGCGTCAGGTTGCAGTGGATGCGCTCGTGCTCGAGGATGCGCGCCGCCTGGATGCCCTCCCAGGTGGACGCGATCTTGATCAGCACCCGCTCGCGGCCGATGCCGGCGTCTTCGTACATCGCCGTGATGCGGCGCGCGCGCGCCACCGTGGCGGCGGTGTCGAAGCTCAGGCGTGCGTCGACCTCGGTCGAGACGCGCCCCGGCACCACCTTGAGGATCTCGCGGCCGAAGCGCACCAGCACGTGGTCGACGATCTCCTCCAGCGGCTGGCCCTTGTGCGCCGCCACCGTCTCGGCCAGCAGCGGCGCGTAGTCGGGCTGCTGCACCGCCTTGAGGATGAGCGAAGGGTTGGTGGTCGCGTCGCGCGGCGCGAACTGTGCGAGCTGCTTGAAGTTGCCGGTGTCGGCGACGACGATGGTGTGCTGCTTGAGCTGATCGAGCTGGTTCATGGCGGAGGGCGTGGCCCGGCGGGCGCCGGAGCGCCTATTAGAACCCGCCCGCCGGCCGTAACCGCAAGGAAACCGCGGCGTGCACTCAGGCACCGGCGCCGAAGCGCGCTTCGGCCTGGCGGCGGAACTCCTTGGGCGTCATGCCCTTGATCTGCAGGAAGCGGCGGTTGAAGTTGGCCACGTTGTTGAAGCCGACGTCGTAGCAGACGTTGGTGATGTAGCGGTCGGTCTCCATCAGCAGCTGGCAGGCCTTGTTGATGCGCAGCCGGTTGACGAAGTCGGTGTAGCTGTTGCCGGTGGCGCGGCGGAAGTAGCGCGAGAAACTGCTCTCCGTCATGCCCAGCCGCGCGCACAGGTCGGCCATCGAGAAGTTCTCGGCGTAGTGCTCGGTGAGGAAGTCGACGATGCCGCTGATGCGCGCCAGTGCGGCCTCGTCGTCGAAGCTCTGCAGCTGCACGGTGGACAGCAGCCGGTAGTCGTTGCAGCGCACCAGCTGGTCGAGCAGCGCGGCGAACTCGGCCAGCCGCTGCAGCCCGTGCGCCTCGCGCACGCGCTCGATGTGCTCGCGCGCCGTCGCGCTCAGGCCGAAGAACTCCACGCCGTGGCGGGCGCGTTCGAGCAGCGGCAGGGCTTCGGCCAGCTCCGGGATCATCGCGGCCGCCTGGCGCAGCGGCGCATCGCCGAACTGCAGCACCATGTCGCGCAGCGCCACGCCGCCCTCCGGCACGTCGGTCGAGATCCAGTTGTGCGGCAGGCGCGGACCGGTCAGCACCAGGTGGCCGGGCTCGAAGTGGCCGATGTAGTCGCCGACGAACACCTTGCCGCGTGTCTCCACGATCAGGTGCAGCTCGTACTCCTCGTGGTAGTGCCAGCGCACCAGCGGGTTCGGGAAGCCGTGTTCGAGGAAACGCACGAAGCCGTAGGTGCCGGCCGGTTCGTAGCCGAGGTTCGGCGTGCGGCCGACGTCGTGCTCCAGCTCCGGGCTGCGGGTGCGCTGCAGGGCCATCGGGGTCTTTCGGAATCGTCGCGAGTTCGTCGAATTGGCGTCGCCATCAGGGGCTGCGCCGGCGCACGAAGTCGGCCACGCGTGCACTCGCGTCGTGCAGCGCGGTCACCAGGCGCTCCTCGCCGGCCAGCGTTCCGAACAATACCCTGTCCGCGGCGAAGGCGGCCACGGGGTCGGCGGCTTCGCAGATGGCGTGCGCCGCGGCCGGGTCCATCGCCTGGTCCTGGTAGACATACGGGATCTGCCCGCGGTGCCAGCGCTGCAGGTAGGCAAGGAACAGCGCCGGCAGCATCGCCACGCTGGCGATCGAGGCGTTCGCCGCCAGCCGCTCGCGAAGGGTCGGCACGATGAAACCGGGGATCTTGCTGTAGCCGTCCATCGCCACGCGCTGGTTGGTGTCGCGGATGGCCGGGTTGCTGAAGCGGTCGAGCACGATGTCGCGGTAGGCGGCCAGGTCGATCGGGCTGGGAGTCAGGCAGGGAATGGTGTCGTCGGTGACGTAGTCGAACGCGAGCTTGCGGATCTCGGCGTCGTGCGTGCCTTCGTGGATGTAGAGGTACCCGGCCAGCGTGCCGGCCCAGGCGATGCAGCTGTGCGTGGCGTTGAGCAGGCGTATCTTGGCTTCTTCGTAAGGGTCGACTGAAGCCACCATCTCCACGCCGACGGTCTCCCAGGCCGGTCGGCCGGCGGCGAAGCGGTCCTCGATCACCCACTGGATGAAGCTCTCGCCCATCAGCGCGGCGGGGTCGTCGACGCCGGTGGCGGAGAGCACACGTGCTCGAACATCCGGCGTCGGGCGTGGCGTGATGCGGTCGACCATGGCGTTCGGGCTGGTCGTGTTGGCCTCGATCCAGTCGCGCAGCCCGGTGTCGCCGAGCAGTTCGACGAACTGCAGCAGGCCGCTGCGCGAGCGCTCGCCGTTGTGGCGCAGGTTGTCGCAGTTCAGCAGCGTCACCGGCCCGGCGCCGCTGTCCATGCGTGCGCGCAGGATGGCGGTGAGCGCGGCGTAGATCGTGCTGCCGGGGCGCCCTGCCTTCGCGGCCTGCAGATCGGCGGCCAGGTCGGCGAAGTTCAGGTCGAGCCGGTTCTTCGCGTCGAGGTAGTAGCCCGCCTCGGTGACGGTGAACGAGATGATCTTCGTCGACGCCTTCGCGCCCTCGGCGATCAGCCCGGCCAGGTCGGCGCTGTAGGGAATCACCTGGCGGATCGAGGCGATGCGTTCGTAGCGGTGTTCGCCGGCCGGCGAGATCGTCTCGAGCATGTAGGCACCGCCCTGCGCCGCCAGCGCCGCCATCGTCTCGGCCATGTCGGCTCGGGTGTTGCCGCCGGCCAGCGTCCAGGACGTGTCGCCGCTCTTGATCAGCTCGTGCAGGTAGACGGCCTGATGGGCACGGTGGAACGAACCCAGGCCCAGGTGCAGCATCGTGTTCATCGCTTCTCGCCTAGAGGTCGAAGTGGGTGGGCAGCATGACCACGTCGCGGATCGTCATGCCGCGCGGGCGGGTCAGCATGAACATCACCACCTGGGCGACCTCGCTGGCCTCGATCAGGCTGCCGGACTCGCGTGCCTCCTTCAGCTTCTCGGCCGGCCAGTCGGACAGCAACGCGGTGATCACCGGGCCGGGCGAGATCGCACCGACGCGGATGCCGTGCTTGAAAACCTGGCGCCGCACGGTCTGCACGAAGCAGTCGATCGCCCACTTGGAGGCGGCATAGACCGGCTCCCAGGGCGTCGGGTAGTGCGCGGCGAGCGAACTGGTGACGATGATGTCGCCGCAGCCTCGCGCGATCATGTGCGGCAGCACGTCGTGAACGTTCTTCATCACGACGTTGACGTTGAGGTGGAGCATGCGGTCGATCGCGTCGACGTCGGCATCGACCAGGTCACCGCCAACGTACAGCCCGGCATTGGCGTGGAAGACGTCGAGCCGGCCGGCCAGCGCCAGAACGCGCGGCAGCAGCGTCTTGCAGGCCGCCGGGTCGAGCAGGTCCAGCACCAGCGGCAGCGCATGTTCGCCGAGCCGCTCGCACACCGCGGCGAGCCGCTGCGCATCACGATCGATCAGCACGACGCGAGCGCCGGCGGCCAGCATCGCCTCGGCGCTGGCCAGGCCGATGCCGGAGGCCGCGCCGGTGATGGCGGCCACCTGCCCTTGAAGTGACCCGGCCACGGTCACGTCCTCCCGGCCTGGGCGGCGACGGTGTGGCCCTGGCGGTCGAACAGGTGGAAGGAGGCCGGCGCGATGTCCAGCCCGACCGGGTCGCCCGGGTGCAGCTGGGTGCGCTCGGACTGGCGCGCGACGATCTGCACGCCCCGACCATCGCCGTTGCCCACGTGGGTGTAGATCAAGGTGTCGGCGCCGAGTTGCTCGATCAGCTCGACACGCCCGCTGAGCTTGCCGGCACCGGCGGCGCGCACCAGCACATTCTCCGGCCGCACGCCGATGAAGCCGTCCGGCGCGTTCGCCGCGCCGACCACCTCGCGCAGGCCGGGCAGCCTGGCGGTGTCGATCACGTTCATCTGCGGCGTGCCGATGAACTGGGCGACGAACTGGTTGGCCGGCCTGTCGTACAGCTCCAGCGGCGAGCCGACCTGCTCGATCGCGCCGTCGCGCAGCACGACCACGCGGTCGGCCAGCGTCATCGCCTCGACCTGGTCGTGCGTCACGTAGATCGTCGTCGCACCGAGGTCGCGGTGCAGCTTGGCGATCTCCACCCGCGTCTGGCCACGCAGCGCGGCATCGAGGTTGGACAGCGGCTCGTCGAACAGGAACACCTTGGGCGCACGCACGATCGCGCGGCCGATCGCCACACGCTGGCGCTGGCCGCCGGACAGTTCCTTCGGCGTGCGCTCGAGGTACTGGGTGAGGTTGAGGATCTCGGCGGCGCGGCCGACCTTCTCCTTGATCACCGCCTTGTCGACGTTGGCCAGCCGCAGCGCGAAGGACATGTTGTCGAACACGCTCATGTGCGGGTAGAGCGCGTAGCTCTGGAACACCATCGCCAGGTCGCGCTTGGACGACGACAGCTTGGTGATGTCGCGCCCGTCGAGCTCGATCGTGCCGCCGTCGATCTCGGTCAGCCCGGCGATCATGCGTAGCAGCGTCGACTTGCCGCAACCCGAGGGCCCGACGAAGACGACGAACTCGCCCTTCTGGATCTGCAGGTTCACGCCCTTGATGGCGCGATGGCTGCCGAAGAACTTCTCGACGCCCTTGAGTTCGAGGTAGGCCATGGTGTGTCTCCCGTGTTCCTTACTTGACCGCGCCGAAGGTCAGGCCCTGGACCAGTTGCTTCTGGCTGAACCAGCCGACCACGACGATGGGCGCGATGGCCATCAGCGAGGCGGCCGACAACTTGGCCCAGAACAGGCCCTCGGGGCTGGAGTACGAGGCGATCAGCGTGGCCAGCGTGCCGGCCTTGGCCGAGCTCAGGTTCAAGGACCAGAACGCCTCGTTCCAGCTCAGCACCAGGCACAGCAGGCCGGTCGAGGCCAGCGTGCCCATTGCCAGCGGGCGGATCACGTGCAGGAACTCGCCCCAGATGCTGGCGCCGTCCATGCGCGCCGCTTCGAGGATGTCGGGCGGGATGTCCTTGAAGCCCGAGTACAGCATCCACACCATGATCGGCAGGTTGGACAGCGTGAAGACGATGATCAACCCGGTCAGCGTATCCAGCATGCCGGCGGTCTGCGCCATCACGTAGATCGGCACCAGGGCGCCCACCGCGGGCATCATCTTCGTCGACAGCATCCACATCAGGATGTCGCGCGTGCGCTTCGTGCGGAAGAAGGCCATCGAGTAGGCCGCCGGCGCGGCGATCAGCAGGCCCAGCAGGGTCGACACGACGCTGGTGATGACGGAGTTCTTCGCGAACAGGAAGTAGTCGCTGCGTTCGTCGACCTCGTGGAAGCTCTCCATCGTCGGCGTGAAGAAGAGCTGCGGCGGGATGGCGATGGCCTGCTGCTCGGTCTTGAAGGCGGTCAGCACCAGCCAGATCAGCGGGAAGACGATCAGCAGCGTGACCGACCAGGCGACCACGGTGCGCAGGATCAGGGCGAGGTTCTTCATGGTGTCGTCCTCAGTCGAGGTTCTTGCCGATCATGCGGATCAGGAACACCGCGGCGATGTTGGCGAGAACGACGGCGAACAGGGCGCCGGCCGAAGCCACGCCGACGTCGAAGTTCATCAGCGCCTGCTTGAAGATCAGGAAGGCGACGTTGGTGCTCTCGTTGCCCGGCCCGCCGCCGGTGGTGGTGAAGATCTCGGCGAACACGCTCATCAGGAAGATCATCTCGATCATCACGACGACGGCGATCGGCCGGCCCAGGTGCGGCAGGGTGAGGAACCAGAACTTCTGCAGCGCGTTGGCGCCGTCCATGCCGGCGGCTTCCATCTGGTCGCGGTCGAGCGACTGCAGCGAGGTGATGAAGATCAGGCAGGCGAATGGCAGCCACTGCCACGACACCATCAGGATCACCGCGAACAGCGGGTGGTCGGTCAGCCAGTCCATCGGCGCCATGCCGAAGAACAGCGAGACCTGCGCGAGCACGCCGTAGACCGGATTCATCATCATGTGCTTCCACAGCAGCGCGTTGGCCGTGGGCATCACGAAGAAGGGCGAGATCAGCAGCACGCGCACGATGCCGCGGCCCGGGAAGCTCTCGTTGACCAGCAGCGCCAGCGCCACGCCGAGGATCACGGTGATGGCGATCACCGAGCCGAGCAGCATCAGCGTGTTCATGACCGAGGGACCGAAGTCGGGGTCGGTGACGAAGTACTCGAAGTTCGCCAGGCCGAGGAAGTCCTTCGGGCCTGGCTGCATCAGGTTGTAGCGGACGACCGAGAAGTAGATCGTCATCACCAGCGGCACGATCATCCACAGGAAGAGCGTGACCACCGCAGGCGCCATCAGCGCGCGGGGCAAGAGTCTGTTCATCGCGAGTCCTCGCAGATCAAGCAGTCGCCGCGGAACCGGCTCTGCCGGGCCGCTGGCGGCGCCCCCCTGGGGGGGAGCGCCGCAGGCGCTTCGGGGGGGCTACTTGTAATACCCGCCCTTGCGCATCTCGCGGTCCGCCGCGGCCTGCGAGGCCTTCAGCGCCGCATCGACCGTGACCTTGCCGGCCAGTGCCGCGCTCATCTGCTGGCCCACCGCGATGCCTATCGCCTGGAACTCCGGGATGGCCGCGAACTGCACGCCCACGTAGGGGCTCTTGGGCAGCGTGCTGTCGTTCGGGTTGGCGCTGTCGATCGCCGCCTTCTCGGCTGCGGCGAACTTGGCGGCCTTCGTGAACTCGGGGTTCGCGTAGGTCGACTTGCGCGTGCCGGTCGGCACCGCCGCCCAGCCCTTCTCCTTGGCGACCAGGTTGATGTAGTCCTTCGAGGTCGCCCAGGCGATGAACTTCTGCGCGTCGGCGGCGTTCTTGGTGCTGGCCGGGATGCCCAGCGCCCAGGCCCACAGCCAGTTGGCGCCCTTGGTGGTCACCGCCTGCGGGCCCTGCGCGAAGGCCACCTTGTCGGCCACCTTGCTCTGCTTCGGGTCGGTGATGAAGGAGGCGGCGATGGTCGCGTCGATCCACATGCCGCACTTGCCTTCGTTGTACAGCGCCAGGATCTCGTTGAAGCTGTTCGCGCTCGAGCCGGGCGGGCCGTAGTTCTTCAGCAGGTCGACGTAGAAGGTGACGGCGTCCTTCCAGGGCTTGCTCTCGAGCTGCGGCTTCCACGACATGTCGAACCACTGCGCGCCGAAGCTGTTGGCCATCGTCGACAGGAAGGCCATGTTGTCGCCCCAGCCCGGCTTGCCGCGCAGGCAGATGCCGTAGACGCCGTTCTTCGGGTCGTGGATCTTGGCGGCGGCATCGCGCACCTCGTTCCAGGTCGGGCGTTCGGCGAACTTGATGCCGGCCTTGTCAGTCAGGTCCTTGCGGTACATCAGCATCGAGCTCTCGCCGTAGAAGGGCGCGGCGTACAGCTTGCCGTCGACCGACAGGCCGTTGCGCATCGCCGGCAGCAGGTCGTCGACGTCGTAGGCAGCGTCCATCTTCAGTTCGTTGAGCCAGCCCTTCTTGCCCCAGATCGGCGTCTCGTACATGCCGATGGTCATCACGTCGAACTGGCCGCCCTTGGTGGCGATGTCGGTGGTGACGCGCGAACGCAGCGTGCCTTCCTCCAGCGTGACCCACTTGACCTTGACGCCGGGATTGGCCTTCTCGAAGTGCGGCGTGAGCTTCTGCATCTCGATCATGTGGCCGTTGTTGACGGTGGCGATGACGAGATCGCCGGCCGACGCGGCGACCGCCGCGCTCAGGCCGAAGATCAGCGAAAGGGAAGCCTTCAGCTTCATGGTCTTGTCTCCTTGGTGTGGTTCGAATCCCGGTGACGGCGGTCACGACGGCAGCGGAAATTTAGGCCCCACCCGTTTCGCTCGTTGATACTTTCGGGACAGGTGTCTGTACTTCTTTGCACCAATGGCTAGTGGTTTCCCCAAGAAGCTGCAACCAGCGTCGTTGGAGCGCGTCCGGAACCCTCTGGGCCGTAACTACAGGACGGGCTTGCCGCAAACACTGGGCTTGCATTGACCCCAAAAAGAAACTCATGCATCATCCAAGCAGAAACAAAGTTACATCCCGGTCGACACCGGGCCCATCGACATGTCCTTCGACCTCGTCTTCTTCGGCGGCACCGGCGACCTCACCTGGCGCAAGCTGATGCCCGCGCTGTTCCAGGCCTTCCGCCACGGCAAGCTGCCGTCCGGCGGCCGCATCCTGTCGGTGGCGCGTGACGAGCGCAGCGACGACGACTACCGCCACTTCATCAAGGAACGCTTCGTCGAGGTGGAGAGCGCCAAGCGCCCGAGCGACGAGGAGTTCGCCCGCTTCGCCGAGCTGCTGCACTACCGCCGCATGGACCTCTCGCTGCCCGAGCACTATGCCGGGCTGAAGGACTGGATCGGGTCGCGCGACGCCGACACGGTGGTGCTGTTCCTGGCCACCAGTCCGCACCTGTTCCCGCAGATCGTCGAGCAGCTCGGCAACGTCGGCCTGAACGGGCCGAAGGTGCGCGTGGTGCTGGAGAAGCCACTCGGCCACGACCTGGCCAGCGCGCTGGAGATCAACCGCGTGGTGCGCGGCGCCTTCCGCGAAGACCAGGCGCTGCGCATCGACCACTACCTCGGCAAGGCGGCGGTGCAGAACCTGATGGCGCTGCGCTTCGGCAACGCGCTGTTCGAGCCGCTGTGGCGGCGCGAGAGCATTGCCAACATCCAGATCACGCTGGCCGAGAGCATCGGCGTGGGCACGCGCGGCGACTTCTACGACCGCACCGGCGCCTTGCGCGACATGATCCAGAACCACGCGCTGCAGTTGCTGACCATGGTGGCGATGGAGCCGCCCAGCCGCAACGACGCCGATGCGATCCGCGACGAGAAGCTCAAGGTGCTGCGCTCGCTCAAGCCCTTCACCGACGAGAGCGTGGCACGCGACGTGATCCGTGGCCAGTACCGCGCCGGCAACTGCGATGGCAGCCCCGCGACGGCCTATCTCGACGAGATCAAGGTGCCGGCGGGCAGCGCCACCGAGACCTTCGTCGCGCTGCGCACCGAGATCCAGAACTGGCGCTGGGCCGGCGTGCCCTTCTATCTGCGCACCGGCAAGCGCCTGGCGGCGCGCGACGCGCAGATCGTCGTCAACTTCAGGCCCACGCCGCACAGCATCTTTCCGGGGCTGAACCAGCCGAACAAGCTGGTCATCAAGCTGCAGCCGGAAGACGGCCTGGAGCTGCACCTGCTGGCCGCCAAGGGCTCGGGGCAGAGCGACGCGCTGGCGCCGGTGTTCCTCGATCTCGACTTCGACAAGGCCTTCGCGGAGAACCGCGTCGGCGGCTACGAACGCCTGCTGCTCGACGCGATCGCCGGCAAGCTGAACCTGTTCGTGCGCAGCGACGAGCAGGAGCAGGCCTGGCGCTGGGTCGAGCCCATCCTCAACGCCTGGTCGCGCGACAGCACCGGCCCGCGGCCCTACGCCGCCGGCACCTGGGGCCCCGCGGCGGCGAGCGCGCTGGTGGCCCGGGACGGCTTCGCCTGGGCCGAAGAGCAGTGAGGGCCCCTCGCCGCGTGGGTACACGCATCGATCCCCCGAGGGGATCGGGCCTTGCTTGGGAGCGGCCCGGCGCTGCGGCCCGCGTGAGCCGGTGATGCTCGACCGCATCAAGGCTTCGATCCCGGCCCTGCCGCCGGCCGAGCAGCGTGTGGCCAAGCTGCTGCTGAGCGACCCGCGCAGCTTCGCGACTCTGCCGGTGGCCGAGCTGGCCGAGCGCTCGCACGTCAGCAAGCCGACGGTGGTGCGCTTCTGCCGCAGCGTCGGCTATGACGGCCTGGCCGACTTCAAGCGCAAGCTGGCCGGCAGCGTCAACGAGGGCGTGCCCTTCGTGCACCGTGCGGTCGACGAGGACGACAAGACCGCCGACATCATCGTCAAGGTGATCGACAACGCGGTCAGCGCGCTGCTCAAGTACCGCAACGATGCCGCCAGCCATGCCTTCGAGCGCGCCATCATCGCGCTGACGGAAGCCGGCAGGAACGGCAAGCGCATCGAGTTCTACGGCGTCGGCAACTCCGGCATCGTCGCGCAGGACGCGCAGCACAAGTTCTTCCGCCTCGGCGTGCACGCGGCCGCGGTGAGCGACGGCCATGTGCAGGTGATGAGTGCGACCATGCTCGAGCCGGGCGACTGCGCGGTGATCATCAGCAACTCGGGGCGCAGCCGCGACCTGATCGACGTCGCCGAGATCGCGCGCCGCAAGGGCGCCACCACCATCGTCATCAGCGCCAGCGGCTCGCCGCTCGCGCAGATGGGCCAGGGCGGCGCGGCGCAGATCCTGCTCGCCGTCGACCACCCCGAGGACTACGACCGCTACAGCCCGATGGTGTCGCGCCTGCTGCACCTGATGGTGATCGACATCCTGACCACGGCGGTGGCGCTGCGCCTGCCCGGCGAGCTGCGGCCGATGCTGCAGGAGATCAAGAAGAACCTGCGGGCGAAGCGCTACGCGCGGCCGGAGTAGACAGGCGGCCGCGCCGTACACAACTGGTCACCTTGGCAGGCCCACGGCGTGGCCGTCCCGCGATGAAATCGCCGGCATTGCCACCCTGCCTCGCCCCATGCCGTACCGCCTGCGCACCGCTGCCATCGCCCTCGCCGCCCTGCTGACACTTCCGGCCGCCGCGCAGACGGCCGACGATCCGGTCGCCGGCCGGGCACTGTTCGACAACACGATGGCCGAGACCGGCCGGACCTTCTCGGCCAACTGCTCGGGCTGCCACAGCGTGCAGTCGCGCCGCGCGATGCTCAGCGGCAACAACGACCCGCTTGCCGCCCTCGCCTTCGACGACGCGTTCGGGGCACTGGTCGTTGCGATCACCGGCGGCGTCGATGCCATGGCGCAGTTCAACAACGTGCTCACGCTGCAGCAGGTACGCGACCTGTCCGCCTACATCGCCGACACGCCGCGCACCAGCGCCACCGCGCTCGACTTCAGCGCGAGCGCGGTGAACACGCCGAGCGCAGCGCAGAACGTCGACCTGCGCCACGCGGTGGCCGTCGACGAGACCTTGACCGTGGTCTCGGTGGCGATCAGCGGCAGCGGCGCCGCGCGCTTCACGCGCAGTTCGGACACCTGCGACACGCAGACCCTGGCAGCCGGCGCAAGCTGCCGCGTCAGCCTCGGCTTTTCGTCGCCCGACACGGCCGGTCACACGGCGTCGCTGGACTTCACGCTGCGCCAGGGCGCGTCGAGCACGACCTTCACGCGCAGCGTGGCGCTCAACGGCGTGGCCAGCGGCACGACGCCGCCCCCTCCGCCTGCCGGCGGCAGCGACGACGGCGGCGGCGCACTCGGCCTGGGCTGGCTGGCGGCGCTGGGCGCCGCCGTCGCCGGCCTCAGCCGCCGGCGCCGGGGCTGAGCACCGGCTTCAGCGCCGCGCCGGTGTGGCTGGCCTTCAGAGCCACCAGCGCTTCCGGCGGGCAGGTGGCGACGATGCTGCCGCCGCGGCCACCGCCTTCGGGACCGAGGTCGATGATCCAGTCAGCTTCCGCGATCACGTCGAGATCGTGCTCGATCACCACCACGCTGTGGCCGCCATCCACCAGCCGGTGCAGCACGCGGATCAGCTTCTCCACGTCGGCCATGTGCAGGCCCACCGTCGGTTCGTCGAGCACGTAGAGCGTGTGCGGCGCCTTGTTGCCGCGCCGGGTCACGTCGTCGCGCACCTTGGTCAACTCGGTCACCAGCTTGATGCGCTGCGCCTCGCCGCCGGAGAGCGTCGGTGAGGGCTGGCCGAGCGTCAGGTAACCCAGGCCGACGTCCTTGAGCAGTTGCAGCGGGTGGGCGATCGCCGGCATCGAGGCGAAGAACTCGACCGCCTCGTCGATCTCCATCGTCAGCACCTCGCCGATGTTCCTGCCGCGCCAGGTGACGGCGAGCGTCTCGGCGTTGAAGCGCTGGCCGTGGCAGACGTCGCAGGGCACCTTCACGTCGGGCAGGAAGCTCATCTCGATGGTGCGCAGGCCCTGCCCTTCGCAGGCCGGGCAGCGGCCGTCGCCGGTGTTGAAGCTGAAGCGCGCCGGCGCGTAGCCGCGCGCCTTGGCCTCCAGCGTGTCGGCGAACAGGCGGCGGATGACGTCCCAGAAGCCGATGTAGGTGGCCGGGCAGGAACGCGGCGTCTTGCCGATCGGCGTCTGGTCGACCTCGAGCACACGGTCGATCTGTTGCCAGCCCTCGATGCTGCTGCACCCCTGCCAGTTCGGCTTCGAGCCGCGCACGTTGACGAATTGCAGGTTGGCCAGCAGCACGTCGCGCGCCAGCGTGGACTTGCCCGAGCCGCTGACGCCGGTCACCGCGACCAGGCGCTTCAAGGGCACCGGCACGTCGAGATTCTTCAGGTTGTGCAGCGATGCGCCGCGCAGCACCAGTTGCTCACCGCCCTTGGCCACCGCGCGCCGCGGGTTCAGCGGGTGGCGCATCGGGTGGGCGAGAAAGCGCCCGGTCACCGAATCGGCATGCGCGGCCAGCGCCGCCGTGCCGCCCTCGGCGACCAGCCGGCCGCCACGCTTGCCGGCGCCGGGGCCGATGTCGATGATGTGGTCGGCGCGGCGGATGGTGTCCTCGTCGTGCTCCACCACCACCAGCGTGTTGCCCTTGTCGCCCAGCTTGTGCAGCGCGTCGAGCAGGATCTGGTTGTCGCGCGGGTGCAGGCCGATGGTGGGCTCGTCGAGCACGTAGCAGACACCCTGCAGGTTGCTGCCGAGCTGCGCCGCCAGGCGGATGCGCTGCGCCTCGCCGCCGGAGAGCGTGGGCGCGGCGCGGTCCAGCGTCAGGTAGCCGAGGCCGACCTCCTCGAGGAACTCGAGTCGGCTGGTGATCTCGGTGATCACGTCACGCGCGATATCGGCGTCACGACCGACCAGCTTCAGCGATTCGATCCACATCCGGCAGTCCGACACGCTCATCTGCGCCAGCGCGGTGATCGCCTCGTTCTCGAAGGTGACGCCGCGCGAGGCGGCGTTCAGCCGCGTGCCATGGCAGTCCGGGCAGGGCGCGTCGATCACCCCCTCGACCTCGGGCTCCTCGGACGGAAAGCTCTGCTCGCGGCCCTTGTCGTCGTCGTCGCGCTTGCTGTCGTCGTAGGCCTTGCGCTGCTCGCGCGTCAGCGCCAGGCCGGTGCCCACGCAGGTGGTGCACCAGCCGTGCTTGCTGTTGTAGCTGAACATGCGCGGGTCCAGCTCGGGGTAGCTGGTGCCACAGACCGGGCAGGCGCGCTTGGTCGAGAACACCTTCAGCGTGCCGATGTGCGCCGTCGGCATGCCGGCGAGCATCGCACCCTTCAGCCCGTCCAGCGGCGCGAGCAGGTGCATCACGCCCTTGCCGACCTCCAGCGCCTTGGCCAGCAGGCTGCGCAGCTCGGCCTCGTTGTCCGCCGAGACGACCAGGTCGCCGACCGGCAGCTCCAGCGTGTGCTCCTTGAAGCGGTCCAGCCGCGGCCAGGGGTCGACCTCGAGGAACTCGCCGTCGACGCGCAGGTGCGTGTGGCCGCGCGCCTTGGCCCACTTGGCGAGGTCGGTATAGACGCCCTTGCGGTTCACTACCAGCGGCGCCATCAGGCCGACGTGCTGGCCCTTGTGGTCGCGCAGCAGTTGCGCGGCAATGCTCTCGGCACTCTGCGGCTTGACCGGCGCGCCATCTTTCGTGCAGTGCTGCAGGCCCAGCTTCACGTAGAGCAGGCGCAGGAAGTGCCAGACCTCGGTGGTCGTCGCCACCGTGCTCTTGCGGCCGCCGCGCGAGAGGCGTTGCTCGATCGCCACCGTCGGCGGAATGCCATACACCGCATCCACCTCCGGCCGCCCCGCCGGCTGCACGATGCTGCGCGCATAGGCATTCAAGGATTCGAGATAGCGCCGCTGCCCTTCATTGAAGAGGATGTCGAAGGCCAGCGTGCTCTTGCCCGAGCCCGACACGCCGGTGATGACGCTGAACTTGCCGCGCGGGATGTCGACATCGAGCGACTTGAGGTTGTGCTCGCGCGCGTTGACGATGCGGATCACTTCCTCGGACATGCGGCGTTCGTCGCGCGAGCGCTTCAGCAGGCTCTGCAGCGGCAGCCCTTCCTCGGCCACCGGCACGCCGATGCCGATGGCCCGCTCGTAGTCGGCCAGCGCCTTGCCGGTGAACGACGTGGGGTGCCGCTTCACCTCTTCCGGCGTGCCGGTGCACACGACCAGGCCGCCAGCATCGCCGCCCTCGGGCCCGAGGTCGATCAGCCAGTCGCTGGCGCGGATCACGTCGAGGTTGTGCTCGATGACGACGATCGAATGCCCCGCGTCGAGCAGCTTGCGGAAGGCGCGCATCAGCTTGGCGATGTCGTCGAAGTGCAGGCCGGTGGTCGGCTCGTCGAACAGGTACAGCGTGCCCTTGCGGGCCAGCGCCTGCGACGGGCCGCCCTGCGCCTCGGCAAGGAAGCCCGCCAGCTTCAGGCGCTGCGCCTCGCCGCCGGAGAGCGTCGGCACCGGCTGGCCGAGCTTCACGTACTCGAGGCCCACGTCGACGATCGGCTGCAGCACACGCAGCACCTCGCGGTCGTCGCGGAACAACTGCACCGCCTCGCTGACGGTGAGCTCCAGCACGTCGGCCACCGACAGGTCGCGGATCACGTCGCCGGGCAGGCGGCGGTCGATCTTCACGTCGAGGATCTCGGTGCGGTAGCGGCGGCCGTCGCAGTCCTGGCAACGCAGATAGACATCGCTGAGGAACTGCATCTCCACATGCTCGAAGCCCGAGCCGCCGCAGGTCGGGCAGCGGCCGTCGCCGGCGTTGAAGCTGAACATGCCGGGGCCGTAGCCGCGCTGCAGCGCCAGCGGCGCCTGCGCGAACAGTTTGCGGATCTCGTCGAAGGCGCCAACGTAGCTGGCCGGATTCGAGCGCGCCGTCTTGCCGATCGGCGACTGGTCGACGAACACCGCGTCGGCCAGCCACTCGGCGCCGAGCAGGCGGTCGTGCTCGCCGGGGGTTTCGGTGGCCTTGCCGAAATGGCGCTGCAGGGCCGGGAACAGCACGTCCTGCATCAGCGTGCTCTTGCCCGAACCCGACACGCCGGTGACACACACCAGGTGCTGCAGCGGGAACTCGACCGTCACGTCCTTCAGGTTGTGCTCGCGCGCGCCCTCGACGATCAGCTTGGGCGTGGACGGCGACATCAGCCGCTTGATGCCCATGCTGACGTGCTTGCGGCCGCCGAGGTAGGCGCCGGTCAGCGTGTCGGCCGCGCGTATCGCCTCCGGCGTGCCGTCGAACACGATCGTGCCGCCGCGCTCGCCCGGTCCCGGGCCCATGTCGATCAGGCGATCGGCGGCGAGCATCACCGCCGGGTCGTGCTCGACGACCACCAGCGTGTTGCCGGCGTCGCGCAGCCGGTGCATCGCCTCGACGATGCGGTTCATGTCGCGCGGGTGCAGGCCGATGCTCGGCTCGTCGAGCACGAACATGGTGTTGACGAGGGATGTGCCGAGCGCCGTGGTCAGGTTGATGCGCTGCACCTCGCCGCCGGACAGCGTGCGGCTCTGCCGGTCCAGCGTCAGGTAGCCGATGCCGACGTCGCACAGGTACTTCAGCCGCGTGCGGATCTCGTCGAGCAGCAGCTTCAGCGCCTCGTCGAGCAGGCTCGACGGCAGCGAGATGCGGTCGAAGAAGCGGTGCAGCCGCTCAATCGGGATCAGCATCAGGTCGTGCACCGTCAGGCCGGGCAGCGCCTCGAGTTGCGCGTGCGACCATTGCACGCCCTGCGGCAGGAAGCGCTTGTCAGGTGCCAGCACCGCATCGGCGTCGTCCTTGCCGCCCAGGCGCCACAGCAGCGCCTCGGTCTTCAGCCGCGCGCCGCCGCACACGTGGCAGGGCGTGTAGCTGCGGTACTTCGACAAGAGCACGCGGATGTGCATCTTGTAGGCCTTCGATTCGAGGTATTCGAAGAAGCGCTTGACGCCGTACCACTGCTTGTTCCAGTTGCCCTTCCAGTTCGGCGAGCCGTTGATCACCCAGTCGCGCTGCGCCTCGGTGAGCGCAGACCAGGGCGTGTCGCGCGGGATGCCGGCCTCGCCGCCGTACTTGAGCAGGTCGTCCTGGCACTCCTTCCAGGCCGGCGTCTGCATCGGCTTGATCGCACCGGAGCGCAGCGTCTTGCGGTGGTCGGGGATGACCAGGCCGTAGTCCACGCCGATCACGCGGCCGAAGCCGCGGCAGGTGTCGCAGGCGCCGTAGGCGGAGTTGAAGCTGAACAGCGCCGGCTGCGGGTCGGCGTAGCGGATGTCGCTGTCGGGGCAGTGCAGGCCGGTGGAGAACCGCCAGAGGTCGGGCTCGCCTTCTTCCTTCATCGCGTAGACGTTGAGCCGTCCGCTGCCGCGCTTGAGCGCCATCTCGATCGCTTCGATGGCGCGGACCTTCTCCGTGCCCTGCAAACGGAAGCGGTCGGCGACCACATCGAGCAGCGTGCGCGGGCCCGTCGGCGAGGCCACCTCGCGCTGCGCCTGAACGCGCGTGAAGCCGCTGGCCGCCAGCCATTGTTCGATGTCGGCCGAGGGGGTGCCGGCCGGCAGTTCCACCGGGAAGGTGATCACCAGGCGCGGATCGCCCTCCTTCGTGCGCGCCATCAGCTCGGCGTAGATCGTCTCCGGCGAGTCGTGCCGCACGCGCTGCGCGGTCTGCCTGTCGAACAGCTCGGCAGCGCGCGCGAACAGCAGCTTCAGGTGGTCGTTCAGCTCGGTCATCGTGCCGACCGTCGAGCGCGAGCTGCGCACCGGATTCGTCTGGTCGATCGCGATCGCCGGCGGCACGCCGTCGACCCGGTCGACCGCCGGGCGGTCCATGCGGTCGAGGAACTGGCGTGCGTAGGCGCTGAAGGTCTCGACGTAGCGCCGCTGCCCTTCGGCATACAGCGTGTCGAACACCAGGCTCGACTTGCCCGAGCCGCTCGGCCCGGTGACCACCGTCATCTCGCCGGTGCGGATGTCGAGGTCGAGGTTCTTCAGGTTGTGCTGGCGCGCACCGCGGATGCGGATCGTGCCGCGGCCGCTGTCCTGGTCGATCGGATTGCTGCTGTCCATGGGGTTCCAGGGCGAAGGGCAGAGATTCTAGAGAGCGCGGGGATTCCTTGGCCGGGCCGCGTGATTTAGCGCACGCAGCACGGCCAGTTCCGGGCTTTCCCGGCACCGGCGAAGGATCACACTCGCGGTCTGCGGTGCGTTGGGGCGCCGTTCCAGGAGACCTCCATGAATCGACTCGCGCAGTGGCTGGCTGCCATCGTGGGCCTGTGCATCTCGGCGTCCGCGGGCGCGCAGATCCTGATCGGCCAGACCTCCGGCTTCACCGGCCCGGTCGCCGCAGGCGTCAAGGAAGTGGCCGACGGCGCCAAGCTGTACATCGACGCCACCAACGCCCAGGGCGGCGTGAACGGCCAGAAGATCGAACTGATCTCGATGGACGACAAGTTCGATCCCAAGCTCGCCGCCCAGAATGCCAAGGTGCTGATTGCCGAGAAGAACGTGGCAGCGCTGTTCCTGTCACGCGGCACGCCGCACACCCAGGCGATCATGCCGTTGCTGGCCGAATACAAGGTGCCGCTGATCGCTCCGTCGACCGGCGCGATGGTTCTGCACGCGCCGGTCAATCCATGGGTGTTCAACGTGCGCGCCACCTACCAGCGCGAGGCCGAGCGCGCGGTGCAGCACCTCAGCCTGATCGGCATGGACCGCATCGGCGTGATCCACGTCGACGACAGCTTCGGCGCCGACCTGCTCGAAGGCGCCAAGAAGGGCTTCACGGCGGTGGCCAAGAACCCGGTGTTCATCGAGAAGTTCGACCGCTCCAAGTGGGACTTCACGAAGATCGCGCCGCTGGTGGCCAGTTCGGGCGTGCAGGCGGTACTGTTCATCGGCTCGGGCAACACGGTGGCCGACGGTGTCGACGCGATCCGCAAGGCCGGCTCGCGCGCGCAGATCGTCACCTTCTCGAACAACGCCTCGGGCGGCTTCGTCAAGTCGCTGAAGGAGAACGCGCGCGGTGTCATCGTCACGCAGGTGTTCCCCTACGAACGTTCGCTGTCGGCGCCGATCGTCAAGGAGGCGAACGACTTCGCCGTGGCCAAGGGGCTGGACGGCGTGACGCCGGCGATGCTCGAGGGCTATGCCGCCGCCAAGGTGCTGGTCGCCGCGCTCAAGCGCGCCGGCCCGAGCCCGTCGCGCGCGAAGATCCAGCAGGCGCTGGAGACGATGAACAAGGTCGACATCGGCGGGCTGGAGGTCAGCTACAGCGCCAACGACCACACTGGCCTGGAGTTCGTCGACCTGTCCATCATCGGCCCGGACGGCAAGTTCCGGCGCTGAGCGCGCATCGGGTTCATCGCCGAAGTCCGCTCCACCTGCCCCGGGCCGATTGACACGAACGGCACGTCCGCTGAAGGACCGGCTCTCGGAAAGATCTGCCGATCCACGACCACGGAGTCGTGGAGTCAAGCGGGCGAGCGGCGGTTCGCGGCCCTGGGCTGAAGTTCCTGGGCGTCTGCTTTCATGCATGCGTAGAGCGCATCGCGGCAGGCGCTGCCCGGCATGCCACCACCGGTTCAGCAAAGGCGCGCCCGGGCAGGTGGAGGCGCGCCTCTGAGGCGCCGAGAAGCACAGGGCTCGTGGCCGCGCGCGCCAGCGCGCTTCGTTGTCTGACTCGTCGCGGTTGTGTGAACGGAGTGAGCGCAGCGAACGAAGTGAGTTCGGCGACGGGGCCATGAGACCGAGCATCGCAGGGGAGTCGGTGCGCAGCGCCGACCGCCGAGGCGACGCGCCGCAGCCTGCCCGGGCGCGCCTTTGCCGCTCCGACCTCAACCCGCAAAGCAGACGTCGAACTTCAGCTCAGGACCGCGAACCGCCGGCCGCTCGTGTGATCTCCCGAGGCTTCTCCCGGAGACTGATGTCAGCCGGCGAGGAAGCGCTCGACCAAGGCGAACTGCTCAGGCGTGTTCAGCGCCGGCGCGTGGCCGCAACCGGCGATCTCGACCACCACCGCCCGCGGACCGCGGTTGCGCATGGCTTCCGCGGTCTCGCGCAGCAGCAGGTCGGAGTCCTCGCCGCGCAGGCACAGCACCGGGATGTCGAGCCTGTCCCACTCGTCCCAGCGCAGGTAGTCGTTCTCGTGGTGGGTGAACTGCATCACCATCGCCGGGTCGTAGTGCGGCGTCACGCGGCCGTCGGGCAGGCGGCGCGTCGAGGTCTCGGTCAGGCGTCGCCACTGCGCGTCGCTCAACCAGCCATAGGGCTTGTAGACGCTGCGGAAGTACTGCTCCAGCTCGCTGACCGTCGCGAAGGCGGCCGGGCTGCCTGCATAGCTGCGAATGCGCTGGATCGCCGCATCGGCAAGCTGAGGGCCGTTGTCGTTGAGCACCAGCCGGCGGATCCGGTCGTGCAGGGTCGTGGCGGCCGCCACCAGGCCGATCGCGCCGCCCATCGAGGTGCCGAGCCAGTGGAAGCGCTCGATGCCGAGTGCGTCCACCAGCGCGGCGGCGAGCTTCACGTAGAACGCCAGGCAGTACTCCTGCTCGGGCAGCGGGCTCCACTGGCTGAGCCCGCGCCCGATCGTGTCGGGACAGACCACGCGGTAGCGCTGCGACAGGTGCGCGGCGATGTCGTCCATGTCGCGGCCGGTGCGCGCCAGCCCGTGCCAGGCGATCACCGTCTCGGCATGCTGCGCGCCCCACTCGGTGTAGTGGAGCTCGCGGCCCTCGCAACGGATGTAGTTCGACGTGAAGCTCATCTCGCCTCGTATTTCAGTCGGGCACGACCAGGGTGTTGCCATGCATGCGGATTGCATCGCCTGCCGCCGGCCGGCGCGGGATCGGCGGCACGTTGGCCTCGGTGATCGCCGGCGCGGCGCCAGGCGTGCCGCCGCGCGGCACGGTGCGCAGCACCTGGCTCTCCGGCAGCGGCTGGCCGTGGCGCAGGTGGTCCCACATCGCGTCGAGCGCGCGGTTCAGGTAGACGTGCAGCGGGATGTAGCGGGTGTCGTAGCCACCCAGCAGCGTCGGCAGGCCGATGAAGGTGTCGAAGTGCTGCGCGTTCGTCACCTCGATGTACGACAGCCTGCTGTGCCGGCCCTCGACACGCTTGTTCAGCGCCGTGTAGGGCCGCGAACTGTGGTTCACCGGGATCAGCGCGTCGGCGCGACCGTGCACGATGATCGCCGGCTTGCGCTGCAGGTTGCCGTTGCGCAGCGTCTCGGCCACGCCCTGCTGCAGCGCCAGCGCCTGTGCATCGGTTCCGGTCAGCAGGCCGCGCAGGCACAGCGCGCCGTCGAGGTTGAAGTCTTGCACGAAGGTCGACGGCGACAGCGAGACCAGGTCGCGCAACGGCGCACCGGGGCTGCGGTCGTTGATCAGTTGCACACCGGAGGACGGCGGCACGCCGTTGCCGGTGGCGGCCATGCCGGCCAGCGCCGCCGGCGCCAGCGCACCGACGGTGAAGTTGGCATTGACCGCCGCGAAGCTGAAGCCGCACAGGCGGTCGGCCACGCTGGCACGGGCCAGCGCGTTGGCATAGGTCACCGCCACCGCCGGCGCCACCTCGAAGGCGGCCAGCGAGGCATGCAGCACCGCCGACTCCGGCTCCCACCCGTACGCGCCGAGCAGTGCGAGCGCCTCGTCGGCCTGGGCGGCCAGCGTGTCCGCCGTCAGCACGCCCTTGAGCTTCAACGAGGCGCAGCGATTGGCCGCGAACGCAGCGACGATGAAGGCCTTGCCCGGCGCGTCGGCCACCGCGGCAGACAGCGAGGCGCAGCTCTGCAGCAGGTTGGCCTGGGTGGTGTAGTCGAACAGCAGCTTGCCGCCGAACTGCTTGACACCGCCGCGCTTGACGGCGACACCGGCGTCCGGCGGCAGTTCGACCGAGGGCTCGGAGACGGCGACCCCGTCGATCAGCCGCTCGCGGTCCTGCTCGGCGGCGGCCAGCGCGGCGTGGCCGCCGTTGCTGATCGACGAGGCGATCACCGTCGTGTTGGCCGGGCGGATGGTGCGCAGGGTCTTGCCGTGCGGCAACGACAGGCCGTAGCGGTCGTTCAGCGCCCAGTAGGCGAACTCGATCGCCTGCAGCGTGAAGCGGCCCCAGTCCTTCTCGGGGTTGCGCTGCGAGTGGGCGTGCTTGAAGGCGTAACGGCCGGGCGCCGCGGCGTTGAAGGCGGCGAGTTGCGCGGCGTCCAGCGGTGCGCGGAACTGCGCGGCAGCGCCGGCCGCCGTGGCCGTGGTGCGCGTGCCGTCGATCAGCGGCACGGTGTCGGCGCCGAGGTCGTGCGTCGACGCGCCGGTGCCCTTGTCGGTGTAGGCCACCGCACAGCCGCGCTTGAGGCCCCACTCGCCGGTGCTGATGCCGCCGTACACGCCACGCGAGCCCGACGAGGTGGCCGTCACGATGCAAGGCTTCTTCGGGTTGAAGTGCGCGGGGATCTGCACCATCAGCACCACGTTCTGCGACGCGGCGCCGCCATCGGCACCCTTGCTGTAGGCGAGCACTTCGGTGCCGGCGATGCGGCCCTCGCCGGCCGTCACCGTGCCGTCGGCGGCGACGTTCGGGCCGTAGAGCGTTCCGTAGCCACCGGCTGCCGTCATGTCGACGATGGCGCGGTAGTTGTTGTAGATCGCCGCGCGACGCAGTTCGGCCGCCGTGGGCGCAAGCGCATCGACGTAGGCCGGCGGCACCGCGCTGGCCAGGCCGGTGCGGCCGAGGCCGGCGGTGAGCAGGTCGTCGCTGGCGCCGTCGTAGCTCGTCGAACGCACGCTGCCGGCGACGACGAAGTCGGGCAGGCGGTTGAACACGGCGCGCGGGCCGCGATCGCTGCGTCCGCTGCTGCTGCCGGCGTGCTGCGCCGTCGCGCGCGTGTCCGCCGCGGCTTCGGCAGCGGCTTCGTTGGTGGCCTCGTTGCCGCCGCCGCCGCAAGCCGCGGCGAATGCGGCCGCGGCCAGCGGTGCGATGAGGTGTCTGCTTCTTGTCATGTCTTGTCTCCTCGGGTGGTTCGGGTGCGCAGCGCGCGCAGGCGCCCCACCACGCCGGTGGGGAAGTGATAGACCGAGAGCACGAACAGCAGGCCCAGCCAGAGCAGCCAGCGATCGGGCGAGACCAGCGCGGCCAGCAGCGGCACGCCCTCCAGCGCGCCCGCGCCGAGGCGCAGCAGGTCCTGCAGGTAGTTCTGCGCGATGACGAACAGCACCGAGCCGATCACCGCGCCGTAGACCGTGCCCATCCCGCCGATCACGACGATGAGCAGGATGTCGAGCATGATCTCGAAGGACAGTGAGGTGTCCGGCCCCTGGTAGCGCAGCCACAGCGCGAGCAGGCAACCGGCCAGCGTGGCGAACAGCGCCGACAGCACCGAGGCGATGGTGCGCCACACCACGGTGCGGTAGCCGATCGCCTCGGCGCGGAAGTCGTTCTCGCGGATCGCCTGCAGCACACGCCCGAACGGCGAGTTGACGATGCGCAGCATCGCCAGCACCAGCACCAGCGCGACGAAGAACAGCAGGTAGTAGGTCAGGAAGCGGCCGTCGATCGAGGCGCCGAGCAGCGGGGCCTCGAGGTACTGCGTGCCGGGCTGCAGCGCCTCGGGCACCTTGAAGTTCAGGCCGTCCTCGCCGCCGGTGAAATCCGACAGCTGCGAGGCCAGGGTCAGGAACGCGGAGGCCACGGCCAGCGTGATCATCGCGAAGAAGATCGCCTTCACGCGCAAGGAGGCCAGGCCGATCAGCAAGGACAGGCCCAGCGACACCAGCAGCGCCGCGCCGGTGCCGACCGCCAGCGCGCCCCAGCCCTCGCCCATGCGCGTGCTGGCGATCGCCACGCCGTAGGCGCCGATGCCGAAGAACATGGTGTGCGCGAAGCTGACGATGCCGGTGTAGCCGAGCAGCAGGTCGAAGCTGGCCACCAGCACGATGAAGACGATGATCTTCGCGGCGACGTTCAGGGCCTTCGTGCCAGGAAAGAGGAAGGGCGTGAAGGCCAGCGCCAGCACGATGGCGATGAGGATCAGCGCCAGCCAGCGGCTGCGCGGCATGTCGTGTGACAGGAGTCTGCTCAACATGGCGCTCACCGGTTGGCCACGGGGTAGAGGCCCTGCGGCCGCCACAGCAGCACCGCCACCATCAGCGCGATGCTCGCGAAGGCGGTGAACACCGGCGCAACGAAGCCGGTGTAGTTGACCAGCAGGCCGACCAGCAGCGCGCCGACGAAGCAGCCCAGCGTCGAGCCCAGGCCGCCGATGATGATGACGATGAAGATCAGCACGTTGACCTGCGCGCCGAGCTGCGGGATGACGTTCTGCTGGAACAGCCCCCACATCACGCCGCCCAGGCCCGCCAGCGCCGAGCCGACCACGAACACGCCGACGAACAGGCGGCGGATGCGGTAGCCCAGCGCCTCGACCATCTCGCGGTCCTGCACGCCGGCGCGCACCAGCAGGCCGATCTTGGTGCGGTTCAGCGCCCACAGCATCGCGACGAGCACGACGGCACCGATGGCCACCGCGAGCACGCGGTACTTGCCGATGGCCGCATCGCCGATCAGCAGCGAGCCGCGCAGCGCCTCGGGCAGCGCCAGCGGGCGCTGCTCCGGGCCCCAGATCACCTTGATCAGCTCCTCGCCGATGATCATGCCGCCCATCGTGATGAGGATCTGCTTCAAGTGCTGGCCGTAGACCGGCCGCACCATCACGCGCTCGAAGGCCCAGCCGATCGCACCGGCCAGCACCATCGCAGCGATCATCGCGGCGAACACCGCGCCGAGGTTGCGCACGAGGCTGTCGACCGAGGTCCAGTCGGCCATGCCGGCGAACACCGTGGTGGCCACGTAGGCGCCGAAGGCGATGAACACGCCGTGGCCGAAGTTCAGCACGTCCATCAGGCCGAAGACCAGCGTCAGGCCGGAGGCGGTGACGAAGACGATCATGCCCATCGCCAGGCCGGCGACCGTGAGCGTCAACCAGGTCGAGGGCGAGCCGACCAGCGGCAGGGCGAGCAGCGCGAGCAAGGGCACGAGCGCCAGCGGCAGCCAGTCGAAGGCTGCCTTCGGCACGGCGGCGGCCGCTGCGGTCGCGGGTGCGACGGCGGTGTTCATTGATGCGCTCCCAGCGACAGGCCGAGCAGTCGTTGCTGCAGACCTTCGTTCTCGACCAGTTCCTTCATGGCGCCGGCGTGCACCACACGCCCGTCGTCCATCACCGCCACCGTGTCGCCCAGCGCACGCGCCATGGCGAAGTTCTGCTCGACCAGCAGCACGGTGGTCTGCGTCGCCTTCAGCTCGCGTAAAGCGGCAATCAGGTTGGCGACGATCGCCGGCGCCAGGCCCTTGCTCGGCTCGTCGATCAGCAGCAGCCGGCGCGGCTCGACGATCGCCCGCGCAATCGCCAGCATCTGCTTCTGCCCGCCGGAGAGCTTGCCGGCCGGGTAGAGCCAGAACTTCTTCAGCGCCGGGAACAGGCCGAAGATCCACTCCAGCCGCTTCGTGTCGATGTCGTCCAGGCGCTTCGCGCCGCGCGCGGCGAGCAGCAGGTTCTCGCGCACCGTGAGGTCGCCGAAGATGCCCATGCTCTCGGGCACGTAGGCGATGCCGAGCTGCGCGATGTCGGGTGTGGCGCGGCGCTGGATGGCCTGGCCGTCGAAGCTGACCGTGCCGGCCGAGGCCTGCCACAGGCCCATGATCGTGCGCAGCGTGGTCGTCTTGCCGGCGCCGTTGCGGCCGAGCAGCATGGTCACCTGGCCGGTGGGCACCGCGAGGTCGACACCGTGCAGGATGTGGTAGCTGCCGATGTGCGTGTGCACGCCGTTCATCTCGAGCAGCGCGCTCATGCAGCCTCCTCCACCGTGCTGGTGCCGAGGTAGGCCTGCTGCACGACGGGCGAGGCGATCACCGCCTCCGGCTCGCCATCGGCGACGAGCTGGCCGTTGTGCAGCACGATGATGCGGTCGGCCAGCTCGCGCACCACGTCCATCTTGTGCTCGACCAGCAGGATGGTCTTGTTGCGCTGCTGCTTGAGCGCGCGGATCAGGTCCAGCACCACCGGCACGTCGTCGACGCTCATGCCGGCGGTGGGCTCGTCGAACATGTAGACGCTGGGTTCCAGCGCCATCAGCATCGCCACCTCGAGCTTGCGCTGGTCGCCGTGCGGCAGGCTGGCCGCGGGCGCATCGGCGCGATCGGCCAGCTTGACGCGGTCGACCAGCGCGTGGGCGCGCTCCAGCGTGTTGCGGTGATCGCTCCACACCGACCACAGGTTCAGCCCCTCGCGGCGGCGCGACTGAACGGCCAGGCGCACGTTCTCTAGCACCGACAGGTTGGGGAACAGTTGAGTGAGCTGAAAGGCGCGGCCGAGGCCGCGGTGCGTCCGCTGCGGTGCGCCTTCGTTCGTGATGTCGTGGCCGTTCAGGTGCACCGAGCCCGCGCTCGCACGCAACTGCCCCGAGATCAGGTTGAAGTAGGTCGTCTTGCCGGCGCCGTTCGGCCCGACGATGGCCGTCAGCGTGCCCGGCGTGAAGCGGCACGACACGCGGTCGACGGCCACGTGGCCGCCGAAGCGGATGGTGAGGTCTTTCGTCTCGAGCATGAAGGTGTTCAGGGGCAGGTGCCGATCACGAAGTAGTTCGGCGCCGTCTGCTTCAGCGTGGTGGTCACGAACACGTTCCACAGGCCCAGGTTCTGGTTCGACCCGTTCGCGTAGGCGATGCCGAAACGCTGCGTCGCGCGGCCGGCGGCGGTCTGCGCGTAGTTCGACGCGCTGAAGCACAGCGCCGCCGTGCTGGTCGTGGTGCCGGAGGCGGGCGCGGACGTGGCGCCCTCGGCGCCGTTGGCATCCACCGCGCGCAGCGTCCAGCTGTAGGTGGTGGCCGGGGCGAGGCCGCTGTCGGTGTAGCTGGTGCCGGCGACGAGCGTCGGATTGACACGCGTGCCGTTGCGGTAGACGTTGTAGCCACTCGCACCGCTCACCGCGCCCCAGGCGATCACCATGCTGCTGGCCGTCGCCCCCGAAGTGCCGACGCCGCTCGGCGCGGGCAGTGCCGAGCCGCCGCCGCCACCACCCCCTCCGCCGCCGGTGTTGCCGGAAGCGAGACGGTCGACCATCGCCTTGATCGCCGCCACCTGCGCGCCGCTGCGCTGCGCGAAGTTGCTGCCGTACCAGCCGATCCAGTCCCAGCAGCCGTTCGGGTTGGCCAGCGAGCCGCTGGCGGCGGTGGTGCGGCTGGTGTTGTCCACACGCGCCTGCGGGAACAGCACGACGATGCGGTTGCTGTCGGCCCAGCGCGTGTAGCCGGTGTTCTTGAGGAAGCGGTCGCCGATCGTCGCGTAGGTCTGCTGGCAGCCGTGCAGCGCGATATGCAGCCGGCAGCTGGCACCGGCGGCGCAGTCGCTGGGCACGTAGACCCAGCCGTTGGCGGCGACGCCGGGGTTGGTGGTGAACGCGGTCTGGTCGAACTCGATGTAGTTCGCGGCCGAAGGCGCGTCATTGCGCGGGTTCAGCGTGCCGTAGAACATCGACAGCACGGCCTTCGCGCCGTCGTAGCCGCAGTTGGCGATGTAGGGCGAGGCGCTGCTGCTGCAGGCGTTGTTGCCGCTGGCGTCGAAGTCGGTCGGGAAGACATGCGCAGTGCTCGCACGGCGCACGAGCTGAAGATTGGCGGCCGGCACGCCGTTGTTCTGGTACTGCGTCTGCAGCGCCAGCACCGGGTTCGGCCCGACGGTGTAGTCGCTGTTGCCGACGAACAGGAAGATCTTCTGCGCGGCGATGCCGGCCTTCGCATCGATCGCCGTGCCGCTCCAGTTGTTGATGTCGGCCTGCAGGGTCGACAGCGCCGAGGCGGAGATGCTCGCGTTGTACATGCACGCGGTGTAGTTGGCGTGCCCTGCGCACATGTACGGCCCGGCGGCGAACACGCCCACACCCTTGAAGGTGGCCGAGTGCGCGACGCCGAGCTGGTTGGCCATGAAGCCGCCGGAGGACAGGCCCGAGACGGTGATGGCAGCCGGGTCGATGTTCAGCGACGGCAGCGCGCCGGAGGCGGACGCCGCCGGCGACGCGACCGCCGCTGCCGCGGCGATCGCGAGCAGCAAAGACTTCATCACGGAGTCCTCCCGGAAAAGTCGGCGAGTTGACCGGCGCGCCAGCGTCCGGTCCAACGAGACGAGTTAGGACGGCGCCGCAGGCGTCCGGCCTAACGCCGGTTGCGGATAGGCACGGCCATCTCTTCCGGCTTGATCTCGCGCACCAGCTCCGGCACGCCCCATGCGAAGGCCGGGTCCACCTTGATCTTGAAGTGGTACATCGCCTGCATGGCCTGGTGGTCTTCCTTGCGGAAGGTCATCCTGCCCTTGGGCGTCTCGAAGCTCATGCCTTCCATGGTCTTGATGAGCTTCTCGGTGTTCGCGTCGCCGGCGCTCTTCTTCAGCGCCTCGACCACTGCGATGGCCGCGCTCATGCCGCCGGCCGTGAAGAAGTCCGGCGGGTTCTTGAACTGCTTGTAGTGGTTGGAGACCAGCCACTCGTTGACCGGGTTCTTCGGGATGCCGAAGTAGTAGTAGGTCGCGCCTTCCATGCCGGGGAAGTTCTTGTACGCGGCCATCGCCGGCAGGATGTTGCCGCCGGTGGCGATCTCGATGTTGTAGCGCTTGAGGTCGAGGTCGGCGATCTTGAACGGGTTGCCCGCGCCGGCCCAGATGATGAAGATCACCTTGCGGCCTGGCTGGTCCTTCAGCTTGTCGATCAGGCGCTGCGCACCGGCGGTGAAGTCGGTGGTGTTGGTCGGCAGGTATTCCTCGTGGACGATCTTGGCGCTCTTGACCGCGTCCTTGAAGGCCTTCACGCCGTCGCGGCCGAAGGCATAGTCCTGGGCCAGCGTGGCGATGCTCGTGCCGGCCTTGTCGAGCGCGACGGCGTTGCTGATCGCGTCCTGGCTGCTGTTGCGGCCGGTGCGGAAGATGTACCTGTTCCACTTGTCGCCGGTGATCGAATCGGCCACCGCCGGCTCGACGAGCAGGATCTTCTTGTACTCCTCGGCCACCGGCAGCAGCGCCAGCGCCACGCCGGAGGACGTCGGCCCCACCGCGATGTCGGCCTTGTCATCGCCGTAGGCGGCGGCCAGCAGGCTCTTGCCCACGTCGGGCTTGCCCTGGTCGTCCTTCTCGATGACCACCAGCTTCTTGCCCGCGACGGTCATCGTGCCGCCGGTGGCGTAGTCCAGGCCCATCATGAAGCCGGTGGCGGTCTGCTTGCCGTAGGCCTCCAGCGGGCCGGTCTTGCTGTAGACGTGGGCGATGCGGATCTCGCCCTTGGCCTGCGCGAGCGCGATGGCGGGCAGGGCGAGGGCGGCAGCGGCGATGGCGCCGAGCCAGAGTCGGCGGGGAGCGTGCGGCATGCGGGTGTCTCCGTGTGATTGATCGAACTGGGCACCGTTGGCCCATGCCCGGACAAAGGCAAACCACGTGCCACGCGGCACCGCGTTTTCCCTGAGCGGCGCGCTCAGCGGCCCATGGCCCGCATCAGGTGGATCTGCGGCGACGGCTTGGAGACACTCGGATCGAACGGATGGTTCAGGCGCGTGAAGCCGGCGAGGATGCGGTTCACGTAGGCGCGCGTTTCCGAGTATGGCGGCACGCCGCGGTAGCGGTTCACCGCGCCTTCGCCGGCGTTGTAGGCCGCCGCCACCAGGGGCACGTTGCCCTCGAAGTAGGCCATCAGCCAGCGCAGGTAGGCCATGCCACCGCGGATGTTCTGCTCGGCATCGTAGGGGCGGCTCACCCCGAAGCGCTCGGCGGTGTCGGGGATCAGCTGCATCAGGCCCTTGGCGTTCTTCGGCGACAGCGCGATCACGTCGTAGTTCGACTCGACCTTGATGAACGCGAGCACCAGCGCCGGCGAGAGCTGGTACTGCGGCGCATGCCGCTTGACGATCTCGACGATGTGGCGCGGCGCGTCCGCGGGGATCGTCTCGGGCAAGGTCGCCGGCGCGCGAGGTTGCGGCGCCGCCATCTGCGGCGGGGCGCGATCGATCATGCACTCCGGCACGTAGTTCGGCGGCCCACCCACATTGGCGAGCATGCGCACCGCCTGCTCCAGGCCCTGCTCGGCAGCAGCGTGGAAGAAGAAGGCGGCATTGGCGTCGCTGCGCTCGACGCCGCGGCCGTTGGCGTACATCCAGCCGAGGTTGAACTGCGCCTCGGCGTCGCCCAGCCGGGCGGCCTGGCAGTACAACTCGGCGGCCTTGATGGGGTCGCGCTCGACACCCTCGCCGTTCTCGTAGCCCAGCGCCTCGCGGCGCAGCAGGGCGCGCACGCTGCGCTCCTCGACACTCTCGGGCGAGGCGATCACGGCCAGCGCGTTGCCCGACCAGAGCACGGCGCCCATCAACAAGGCTGCGGATTGCATGATCGCCGGACACATCCGCCGGCATTTCTGCATGAATTGCAGACAGTACCCGGCCCGAAAGCGTGCGCCGCTCATCACGCCAGCTTCTCGTAGAGGGTCGCGCGCGAGATGCCGAGCATGCGCGAAGCGGCCAGCTTGTTGCCGCCGGTGGCGGCCAGCGCCTCGCGGATCGCCTGCGCCTCCAGCTCGGCCACCGCCTGCGGCAGCGACTTGACGCCGGCCACCCGCGGCGGCTCGGCGGCGAGGGCGGGGGCCGGCGCCGGCGCGGACGCCGGCGGCAGGGCCACCACGGCGCCATCGGCGCCGAGCACGGCCTCGAAGTGCCGCGCGCCGAGCACCGGGTCGTCGGTCATCAGGCTGGCCTGCTCCAGCGCATTGCGCAGCTCGCGGATGTTGCCCGGCCAGGGCTGGCGCGCCAGCAGCTCGAGCGCGTCGGGCGCGAGGCCCTTGTGCGGCATGCCGCTGCGCCGCGCGATGTCGTCGGCCAGCGCGTCGGCCAGCGACTCCAGGTCGGTCAGCCGATCGCGCAGCGGCGGCAGGCGGATCGGCAGCACGTTGAGGCGGTAGAACAGGTCGGCGCGGAAGCTGCCGGCGCGCACCATCGCCGCGAGGTCGCGGCTGGTCGCGGCGATCACGCGCACGTCGACGTGCTGCACCTGGTTGCTGCCCAGCGGCTCGACCTCCTGCTCCTGCAGCACGCGCAGCAGCTTGGCCTGCAGCGGCAGCGGCATGTCGCCGATCTCGTCGAGGAACAGCGTGCCGCCATGGGCCAGCCTGAACTTGCCGTCGCGGCCCTTGCGGTCGGCGCCGGTGAAGGCGCCGGCGGCGACGCCGAAGAACTCGGCCTCGAGCAGCGTGTCGGGCACCGCGGCGATGTTGACGCCGACGAAGGGCCTGGCGGCGCGTGCGCTGGCGGCGTGGATGGCGTGGGCGAGCAGTTCCTTGCCGGTGCCCGTCTCACCCAGCAGCAGCACCGTGCTGTCGGTCTGCGCGACGCGGCGCGCCTGCCGCTTGACCTCCATCGCCGGCGCGCTGGCACCGATGAAGCTGGCAATGGTGTGCTTGGGCCGGCGCTCGCGCGTGAGGTGCTCGGCGAGCTGCTGGCGGGCGTTGTCGAGGTCGCGCTGCAGGCGGCTGAACTTGCCGATCAGCGGCTGCATCGTGGTCTCGGGGTGGTCAAGCAGCACCATGCCCATCGCGCCGATCACCTCTCCGCCCGCATCGCGCAGCGGCAGCCGGCTGACCAGGAAGGTGCCGGCCTGGTTGGTCAGCAGGTCGACGAGGATGGGCTGGCCGCTCTCGATGACCTGCGCCATCAGCGTGTTCGGCACCACCTCCTCGACACGCCGGCCGACGAAGTCGTCCTCGGCATGGCCGAGCGCCGGCAGAAAGCGCTTATAGCCCTCGCTGATCCAGACGATGCGGTGCGCCCGGTCGACCACCATCATGCCCATCGCCGTCTGCGCGAAGGTGTCGAACATCGATTGCGCGGCAAGCCGCAGCAGGCTGTCGGCATCGAGCGGGAGTGCGGGCAGGGAGACGGGCATGCGGACTCGCTGTCGGAAAGTCGGACACTGTAGCCGCAGCCGACAGCGGCAACACCCCCCAGGCCAGGGACTGCACGGGTTCTTCCGTGGTTGTAATTATGAATTAGTAATTGTAGAGTGATCTCTTCCGGTGTCGAGGCACACAACATGGCCGATCCGATCCCTCTTCGCCCTTCCTCGCTTCACGAGGAAGTGGCCACTCGCCTTCGGAGCATGGTGTTCGAGCGCCAGCTCGCCCCGGGGCAGTGGATCGACGAGCTGGCGCTGGCGCGCGACTGGCAGATCAGCCGCACGCCGCTGCGCGAGGCGCTGAAGGTGCTGGCCGCGGAAGGGCTGGTGGTGCCGGTGCCGCGCCAGGGCTGCCGGGTCGCCGAAATGTCCGAGGACGACGCCAACGAGCTGCTGCCGGTGATGGCGCTGCTCGAAGGCCGCTGCGCCTACGAAGCCGTCCGCAAGGCCAGCGAGGCCGACATCCGCCGCCTGCAGCGCCTGCACGAGCAGCTCGAGAAGCATGCCGCCGCCCGGGACATCGAGGCCTACTACCGCGCCAACCACGAGTTCCACAGCACCGTGCAGGCGATGGCCGGCAACCGCTGGCTGGACCGGGCCACCGGCGACCTGCGCCGCTTCGTGCGCCTGCTGCGCGGCCGCCAGCTGCACTGGCCGGGGCGCATCGAGGCCTCGATCAACGAGCACCGCGTGCTGCTCGACGCCATCGTGCAGCGCGACGCCGCGCGCGCCGAGCGTGTCATGCACGATCACCTGATGGCCCAGCTCGCCGCGCTGAAGGCGCTGCGCCTGCACGAGAAGACGGAAGGGACGCCCCATGCTGGATGAACTGAAGAGCGCCGCACGCAAGGTCAACGGCGCGCGCCATCTGCGCGGCCTGCTGATCGACTGCCGGCGGCTGCTGTCCGAGCGCGGCGAGGCCAACAGCGTGGCGATCGCGCGCGACCTGGTGGCGCGCTTCCGCGAGCTGCCGGAAGACGCACAGTCGACCTTCTTCGAGCGCCTGTCGCGCGACTTCAGCCCCGACCCGAAGGCGGTGCTGCAAAGCGCACAGGCCTATGCCGAGTCGCCCAGCGCCGCCAACCTGCAGCGCCTGACGCAGCTCGCCGAGCCGCCGCGGCAGGAACTGTTGCGCCGCATCAACCGCACGCCCGGCGGCACCGGCAGCATCGTCGCGATGCGCCGCGCCCTGCTCGCCCGCGTGAACAGGCAGCCCGAGCTGCAAGCCGTCGAGGCCGACTTCCTGCACCTGCTGTCGAGCTGGTTCAACCCCGGCTTCCTGCAGCTCAAGCGGGTCGACTGGAACTCGCCGGCGCAGCTGCTCGAGCAGATCATCCACCACGAGGCGGTGCACCAGATCGACGGCTGGGACGACCTGCGCCGCCGCCTGCAACCCGACCGCCGCTGCTTCGCCTTCTTCCACCCGCAGCTGCCCGACGAGCCGCTGATCTTCGTCGAGGTGGCGCTGCTGCCGACGATGCCCGAGGCGATCGCGCCGCTGATCGACAAGGCCTCGACGCCGCTGCCGCCGAGCCAGTTCAAGGTCGCCGCGTTCTACTCGATCAGCAACTGCCAGCCGGGGCTGAAGGGTGTGTCGCTGGGCAACTTCCTGATCAAGCGCGTGGCCGAGGAACTCAAGCGCGAACTGCCGCAGCTCAAGACCTTCTGCACGCTGTCGCCGATCCCCGGCTTCGCGCGCTGGGTGCGCGCCGGTGCGCCGTGCGAGGGGCTGGCGAAGGCTCGTGCGCAGCGCCTGACGGAGGCACTGGCCATGGTCACGGCCGCCTGCAACGGCGAGTTCGACCGCCTCACGCATGCCACCACGCTGCGCGCACTGGCGCCGGAGTCTGCGCAGGCGCTGCTGCGCCTGGCCGCCTACTACCTCGGCTGGCACGCCACCGCCGGCGGCGGCGATCCGGTGGCCCGCTTCCACCTCGACAACGGCGCGCGGCTCGAGCGCCTCGACCCGCTCGGCGACCTGTCCGCCAAGGGGCTGCGCCAGTCCTTCGGCATGATGGTCAACTACCTGTACGACCTCGACAAGGTCGAAACGCATCACGAGAAGTTCGTCCAGGGAGAAGTGGCACAGTCACGCCTCCTGAGCTCGCTGCTCTGAATCCCGCTCACACATCACCACAAGCAAGGAGACACCATGACCCGACCGTTCACCTCGCGCCTGCGCCGCGCCACGCTGGTACTCGCCGCGCTCGGGGCCCTGGGCGCCTCGCCCTGGGCGGCTGCCCAGGCCTGGCCGACCAAGCCGGTGACCATCGTCGTGCCCTTCCCCGCCGGCGGCGGCACCGACGCCTTCGCGCGGCCGCTGTTCGCGCAGATGACGAAGAACCTGGGCAAGCAGTTCGTCATCGACAACAAGGGCGGCGCCGGCGGCACGGTGGGCGCGAGCGTGGCGGCCAAGGCGGCGCCGGACGGCTACACCTTCTTCATGGGTGCAGTGCACCACACCATCGCTCCGTCGATGTACCCCAGGCTCGACTACAGCATCGAGACCGACTTCGTGCCGGTCGGCCTGATCTCCAGCGTTCCGCAGGTGATCGTGGTCAACCCGCAGCGCGTGACCGCCAGCGACCTGCCGGGACTGCTCGACTACATGCGCAAGAACCCGGGCAAGCTGAACTACGCCTCGGCGGGCAACGGCACTTCGCACCACCTGGCCGGCGAGCTGTTCAAGCTGCAGACCAAGACCTTCGTCACCCACATTCCCTACCGCGGCGCCGGTCCGGCGCTGCAGGACCTGATCGCCGGCCAGGTCGACTTGATGTTCGACGGGCTGGGCTCGTCGGCCACGCACATCAAGGGCGGGCGAATCAAGGCCATCGCGGTGGCCAGCGACAAGCGCGCGCCCGGATTCCCCGCCGTACCCACGGCGAAGGAGAGCGGCGTGCCGACCTACCAGGTTGCCACCTGGTATGGCCTGTGGGCGCCCAAGGGCACGCCGAAGGAGGCCCTCGATGCCATGCAGGCCGAGATGAAGAAGGCGCTGAACTCCGAGGAGCTGAAGGCCAGCTGGACCAGCCTGGGCGCCGACACTCCCAACCTGTACGGTGATGCCTTCGGCAAGTTCGTCGGCAACGAGGTCAAGCGCTGGGCCGAGGTGGTCAAGGCCTCCGGCGCCAAGCTGGACTAGTGCGCCCATGCCAGGCTCGATCACGCTGGAGCGCGGCGACGCCGAAGGCGTCGCCCACCTGACGCTGGCCAACCCGGCCAAGCTCAACGCGATCGACATCGCGATGTGGCGCGAGCTGCACGCGCTGATGCTGCACCTGCAGGACCTGCCGCCCGACGAGGCGCCGCACGCGGTGATCGTGCGCGGCGCCGACGGGCACTTCGCGGCCGGCGGCGACATCGTCGAGTTCGCCAGCTTCCGCTTCGAGGAGGAGTCGCTGCGCGACTTCCACGAGAACGTGGTCGCGCCGGCGCTGCACGCGATGCTCGACTGCGACATCCCGCTGTACGCGCAGATCGAGGGCAACTGCATCGGCGGCGGGCTGGAGATCGCGGCCTGCTGCGACATCCGCGTCTGCGGCGACGGCAGCCGCTTCGGCGCGCCTATCGCGCGGCTGGGCTTCCCGATGGCGCCGCAGGAGCTGCAGGTGGTGTCGCGCGTCGCACCGATGGCGGTGCTGCGCGAGATGCTGCTCGAGGCGCGGCTGTTCAACGCCGCCGCGGCGCTGCAGCACGGCATCGTGCATGCCGTCGTGCCGGATGCCGAGGTCGCCGCGCACACGCTGGCGCGCGCGAAGTCGCTGGCTGCGCTGTCGCCGCAGGCGGCGCGCATCAACAAGCGCACGCTGCGGCAGATCGCCGCCGGCGGGCCGCTCGAGGCCGAGCGCCTGGCCCACTACGCCTATGCCGACAGCGAAGAACATCGCGAAGGCGTGATGGCCTTCATCGAGAAGAGGACGCCGCGCTTCCAGAGAGGCTGACGCGGCCGGAGGGACGTGAGATGAGCACCAACCAGAACCTGTTCGTCGCGCTGCGCGACGCCTTCCCCCGCGACCTGGATCGCACCGCGATCGAGACCGCCGACGGCCCGGATGCGCCGCTGTGCTACAGCTGGGGTGACCTCGAGCGCGCCACGGCGAAGATCGCCAACCTGCTGGCCTCGCTGGAGCTGCCCGAGGGCACCCGGGTCGCGGTGCAGACCGAGAAATCGGTCGAAGGCCTGCTGCTGTACCTCGCGGTGCTGCGCGCCGGCTACGTGTACCTGCCGCTGAACACCGCCTACCAGGCCGCCGAGATCGAGTACTTCGTCGGCAATGCCGAGCCGGGCGTGGTGGTGTGCTCGGGCAGGAACTTCGGCTGGGTGTCGAAGATCGCCTTCCAGGCCGGCACGAAGCATGTCTTCACGCTCAACGAAGACCGCAGCGGCACCCTGCTCGATCGCGCCGCGCACCATGCCGACACCCACGTGCCGGCGCTGAAGGCGGCCGACGACCTGGCCGCCATCCTCTACACCAGCGGCACCACCGGGCGCAGCAAGGGCGCGATGCTGACGCATGGCAACCTGCTGTCGAACGCGCGGGTGCTGAAGGACTACTGGGGCTGGACCGAGGGCGACGTGCTGATCCACGTGCTGCCGATCTTCCACGTGCACGGCCTGTTCGTCGCCTCGCATGGCGCGCTGCTCAACGGAAGCAGGATGATCTGGTTCTCGAAGTTCGACCCCGCCGCGGTGGTGCGCCGCCTGCCCGAGGCCACCGTCTTCATGGGCGTGCCGACGCTCTACGTGCGCCTGCTCGCCGAGCCCGGCTTCGGCCGCGAAGCCTGCCGCAACATGCGCCTGTTCGTCGCCGGTTCGGCGCCACTGCTGATCGAGACCTTCAACCAGTTCCGCGAGCGCAGCGGCCACACCATCGTCGAGCGCTACGGCATGAGCGAGACAGTGATGCTGACCTCCAACCCGTACCGCGCGCAGGACGGCGAGCGCCGCGGCGGCACGGTCGGCTTCCCGCTGCCCGGCGTGGGCGTGCGCGTCAGCGACGACAAGGGCCTGCCCTGCCCGACCGGCGAGATCGGCGGCATCGAGGTCAGGGGCCCGAACGTCTTCAAGGGCTACTGGCGCATGCCGGAGAAGACGAAGGAAGAGTTCACCGCGGACGGCTGGTTCAAGACCGGCGACGTCGGCAAGATCGACGAACGCGGCTACGTCACCATCGTCGGCCGCAGCAAGGACCTGATCATCACCGGCGGCTACAACGTCTACCCGGCCGAGATCGAGGGCTACCTCAACGAGATGGATGGCGTGGCCGAGAGCGCGGTGATCGGCGTGCCGCACCCCGACTTCGGCGAGGGCGTGGTGGCGGTGGTGGTCGCCCGGCCCGGCGCGAAGCCCGAGGCGGCGGCACTGGTCGCCGAGCTCAAGGGCCGGATCGCCAACTTCAAGGTGCCCAAGCACTGCTTCGTGGTCGACGCGCTGCCGCGCAACACCATGGGCAAGGTGCAGAAGAACCTGCTGCGCGATCAGCACAAGGGGCTGTTCGGTGCCTGATCGGCCGCAGATGGAGTCACGCTGCCCGCGCTGCGGCGGCGAGTTCCACTGCGGCATCGGCGACGCGAGCGACGCCGGGCCCTGCGCCTGCACCACGCTCGCCCTGACACCGGCGCTGCGAGCCGAACTGGCGGCCCGGTTCCACGGCTGCCTGTGCCTGGCCTGCCTGCGCGCCCTGGCGGCCGGCGAGGCGCCGGCCGCCACGCCCTCAGGCTGAGGCGGACTCGAGCGAGCCCAGGCCCTCGAGCAAGGGCTCGAGCTGGCGGATCGCGGTGTCGAGCAGGCGCTCGACGTCCTCCGCCGGTGCGTCGTGGTCGCAGGCGGCTTCCAGCGCCGCAGCGGCGCGCTGCAACGCCGGCATGCCCAGCGTGCCCGAGACGCTCTTCAGGTCATGGGCGAAGCGTGTGCAGGCAGCGCCGTCACCCTGCTGGCGCGCCATGGCGAAGCGGCTGCCGAAGTCCCGTTCGCGGTCGCGGAACATCACCAGCAGCCGGCGGTACAGGCTCGGGTTGCCCATCACGCCGGCCAGCCCGGCGCGTGTGTCCAGCCCCGGCAGAACCGGGAACTCGGAAACGTCCGCAGGGCCGGCGGCCGGCAATGCGGCGGCCGGCCGCACCCAGCGCGCCAGCGTGGCGTACAGCTCGTCGACGCGGATCGGCTTGGCCACGTGGTCGTTCATGCCGGCTTCCAGCACCTTGTCGCGGTCGCCGGCCATCGCGTTGGCGGTCATGGCGATCACCGGCAGGTCGTCCAGCTCGGGGCGGCGGCGCAACTCCCGCGTCGCGGCATAGCCGTCGAGCACCGGCATCTGGCAGTCCATGAGCACGGCGTCGTAGCGTTCGCGCCCCAGCGCCGCCAATGCCTCGCGCCCGTCGGCAGCCACGCTGACCACCACGCCGGCCCGGCCGAGCAGGTCACGCGCCAGTTCCTGGTTGATGGTGTTGTCCTCCACCAGCAGCACGTGCACCCCGGCCAGCGCGGCCTGGTGGGCGAGCAGTTCGTCGTGGCGACGCTCGTCGCGGCTGACGTGCGGCATCCTCTCGCCGAGTGCATCGGCGCAGGCATCGAACAGCGCCGAGGCCGTCACCGGCTTGGTGAGCAGCGCGTCGACACTCAGATCCTGCGCGGCCAGTCGGCGCTGCACCTCGTGGCGGCTGAACGCCGTCACCATCAGCACGGTGGGCGCGCGGTGGCGCAGCGCCGTGCGGCCGAGCTGGGCCACGCAGTCGATGCCGTCCACGCCGGGCATGCGCCAGTCGAGCAGCAGCAGCAGATAGGGCTGGTCGGCGGCATCGGCACGCACCACCGCCTGCAGTGCCTGCACCCCGTCACTCAGCGCCTCGGCCCGCATGCCCAGCGATTCGGCCAGCGCGCACAGCAACTCGCGGGCGCCGGGGTGGTCGTCGACGACCAGCACACGCGCGCCGTCCAGCGCCTTCAGGCGCGGCAGGCTGGGCTGCGGCTGCGCATCCAGCCCGAAGCGCGCGCTGAAGTGGAAGCAGCTGCCACGCCCCGGCGTGCTGGTGACGCCGATCTCGCCGCCCATCATGCCGACCAGGTGGCGGCAGATCGCCAGGCCCAGCCCGGAGCCGCCGAAGCGGCGGCTGGTCGATGCGTCGGCCTGGCTGAAGGGCTGGAACAGCCGCTCGCGCTGCGCGTCGTCGATGCCGATGCCGGTGTCGTGCACCTCGAAACGCAGCGTCACGGCATCGGCCTCGCGCGACAGCTCGGAGACCACCACGCGCACCTCGCCCCGCTCGGTGAACTTGACGGCGTTGTTGCCGAGGTTGAGCAGCACCTGGCCGAGTCGGGACGGGTCGCCCACCAGCGCGGGCAGGGCTGGCGGCAGCTCGAACAGCAGCTCCAGCCCCTTTTCCTCGGCGCGCATGCCCACCAGGCTGGCGAACTGGTCCATCACCTCGCCGAGCCGGAACGGGATGCGCTCCATCTCCAGCCGGCCGGCCTCGATCTTCGAGAAGTCGAGGATGTCGTTGATGATGACCAGCAGCGACTCGGCGGCGCGGTGCACCTTGTCGACGTAGTTGCGCTGCTGGGCGTCGAGGTCGCTCTGCAGCGCCAGCCACGACATGCCGAGAATGGCGTTCATCGGCGTGCGGATCTCGTGGCTCATGGTGGCGAGGAACTCGCTCTTGGCCTGCGTGGCAGCCTCCGCGGTGCGCTGCGCGCGCTCCAGCGCCTCGGTGCGTTCCTGCACGCGCCGCTCGAGCCCGGCGGCCAGGGCACGCACGGCCTCCTCGGCCTGGCGGCGCGCCGTCACATCGGTGAACATCGCCACGGCACCACGCACGGCGCCGGATTCGTCGCGCAAGGGCCGTGCCGTCGCCGACAGCCAGTGCCCCTCGTCGACCGACTCGCCGGCGCGCCGCATGTAGACCTCGAACTTGTCGACGTTCTCGCCGCGCCGCGCGCGCCCGAGCGGCAGGTCCGGCAGCGGCACCGGCGTGACGCGGTCCGGCAGGTACAGGCCGAAGCGCTGCGGCCAGTTGCCATTCTTGCCAAGCGTCAGGCCGGGCCCGGCCAGTGCCTCAGCCGCCGGGTTGTACATCAGCAGCTCGCCGCGTTCGTCGGCCACCAGCACCGAGTCGCCGATGCCGTCGAGCACCGAGCGCAGGATGCGCGTCTGCCGGGCCAGCTCTTCGCGCTTGCTGCGCAGGCGCACGGTGAACACGAGGGTCGCGGCCAGCACCACGCCGATGGCCCCGAGCACGGTCCACAGCCAGCGCTGCTGCAGCTCCCGGCGCGCGATCTCGGCGCCCTGCTGCTCGCTGCGGCGCGTCAGCTCCGCGAGCTCGCGCGCGCGGCTCTCGTCGCGGTAGCGCTGCAGCAGCTGCATGATGCGCACGCTGGAGCGTTCGCGCGAGGCCTTCGCGGTCATCTCGGCGGCCTCGGTCGAGAGGCGGTAGGCACGCTGGTGGTTGCCCTGCTGCGCCTCGATGGCCGCCATGCGGCGCGCGCTCTCGCTGAGGTAGAGCGGGAAGCCGACCTCGCGCGCCAGCGCGTAGGCGCGCTCGGCATCCTCGCGCGCCGGTTCCTGACGGCCGAGGGCCTGGAGGCTGACGCTGCGGGCGTTCAGCGCATACCACTGCGCGATGCGGTTCGGGCGCGTGGCGTAGCTGCGGATGATCTGGTCGAACAGATCGATCGCCCGGGCATGGTCGCCGCGCTGCTGGTGCAGATCGGCCAGGCTGAAGACGGCGTGGTTGTAGGCGAACGGAGAACCGACCTCGCGGAAGATCTCGATGGCCTGCTCGGCCAGCCGCTGCGAGGCGGCGTACTCCTGCCTCAGCCGGTGCTGGCCGGACACGCCGAGCATGCCGAAGGCTTCGAGCAGTCGCGAGTGTCCGGCGGCGGCCCTCTGAAGCATCTGCTCGTAGTGCGGCCGGGCCTCGTCAGGCCGCCCGGTGAAGTCGAACGCGATGGCCATGGCCTGGTGCGCGTAGGCCTGCGCCATCGGATGCGCCTCGCGCTGCGCGAAATCCATGGCCTGCACCGCGAAGGCGACCTGGTCGTCGAGCTGGCCGAAGCGGCCGTACATCGTGCCCAGGCGCAGCAGCGCCTCGCTGAGCAGCTCGGGGCGGCCGGCTCCCTGCAGCAGCGACACGCTCTGCGTGGCCGCCTGCACGAGGCGCTCGATGTTCCCCTGGTTGACGGCGATGATGGTCATGCTCAGCTCGGCCTCGGCCTCGCCGATCCGGTCGCCGGCGGCGCGTGCCATCTCGATGGCCCGCTCGGCGCCGGCCGCCGCCGCCTCGGTCTCGCCAAGGTAGGTGTCGATGCGCACCAGCAGGTTGATCGCCAGCACGCGGTCGGCCGGCAGCGCGTCGGCTGGCAACTCGGCCTGCAGTGCGAGTGCGCGCTCGCGCGCAGCCGGCACGTCGTTCTCGGCGAGGACGCGCACCGCGGCGGCATCGCGTCGCCACTGCTCGAGCGTCGCGGCGAGCGCGGCCGGCGTCCACATCCACGCCGCCAGCAGCAGCGCGAGCGCGGCCCGCATCAGAGCTGCACGCTCAGGCTCACGCCCAGCTGCCGATCGTTGACCCAGGCCCCTTGCGGCCTCGTCGGCGTGCCGAGGTCGGCGCGCCGCAGCGTGCGCGTGAGGTTGCTGCCTTCCAGCGCCAGGGTCACCCGCTCGCTCGCCTTCCATGCAATCGTCCCGTCCACCCATCCATGCGCACGGGTATACACCGGCAGCGCGCCGAGCCCCACCACGCTGCTCACGCCGGACAGGAAGCGGCTGCGCCAGTTCCATGCCAGGCGGGCGCTCCACGGGCCGCGCTCGTACAGGCCGATCAGGTTGAGGCTGTGGCGCGAGAGGTTCTGCAGCGGCACCTCGCGCGCGAGCCGCCGGTCGGGCGTGCTGCTGTCGACGAAGGTGTAGTTGGCCTGCACGCCGAGGCCGCGCCAGGCGCCTCCCAGGCCGTCGAGGAAATGCAGCCAGGCAAGCTCTGCGCCGCGCACCCGGGCCGGGTCGCTGTTGTACGGGCGGCTGACCAGGTAGGTCTGGCCCTCGTAGGTCTCGGGCTGGCTGGCGTTGGCGATGAAGCCGTCGACCTGTTTCCAGAACAGCGTCAGCGCGATCGCATCCGCGGTGTCGGCGAGCCGCTCGATGGCCAGGTCGAGGTTGTGCGAGCGCACCGGCCGCAGCTCCGGATTGCCGGAGGCGCCCTGGTTGAGCGTCGGGTCCACCGGGTTGCGCAGCAGGCGCAGCGAGGGCGAGAGCTGGTCGAAGTTCGGCCGGGTGATGCTGCGCGAGGCCGCCGCGCGCCACTGCCAGCCCTGCGCGAGCGCCTGCCGCAGCGTGGCGCTGGGCAGCCAGTCGGTGGCGGCGGTGTCGTCCTGCAGCGGCGCCACGCCGCCGCTCGCGGGCAGCGTGCGGTAGCCGTCGAGCTGCATGCGCGTGTGCACTGCACGCAGGCCCAGCTGGGCGTCGATGCGACGCGCCGGCACCACCCAGTCGCTGCGCAGGTAGATCGCGTCGCTGCGCTCGCGGATGTGCCAGACCCCCAGCGGGTCGCCGGCAGTCGGCAGCGGCGCCGTCACCCCGTAGGCACGGCGCAGCGCGTCGGGGTCACGCGCGTCGCCGAGATCGGCGATCAGGACGCCGCCGACGCTGGGCGCGCGCCCGTCGAGGAAGTCGCCGAAGGGCGAAGGCTGCATTCGTCCGGGGGTGTCGGCCGCCGTCAGGCCGGCCACCGGCACGTCGCCGAAGATCAGACCCGGCGCATTGCCGGCACGGCGGTCGGCGCGCCGCCAGCCCATCGCAACACCTTCGAGCTCGCCGGGGCCGGCATCCCAGTGGCCATCCACCCGCGTCGCCGTGAGCGAGCCCTCGAAGGGGCGCACGCGGTAGGCGAGCGATGCGACACGCAGGTTGGCCGGATCGAGCAGTTCGCTTCCCGCCACGCCGGTGGACGGCACGCTGCCCGACAGGTCATGGCGGAACTCGGCCGCCGTGGCCGCGTGGATCGGGCCGGAGAAGAACAACCGGTTGATGCTCTTCGTGTGGCTCAGGTCGGCACTCCAGCGCCAGCGCTCACCCTCGTGCGCGCCACCCACGGCCATCTGCCGCGTGCGGTCGAGCGTGTCGCGCGCGAAGCTCAGCAGGGACACCGGCGCATTCGTCCAGGTGAT